>JAJXYU010000277.1 GCA_021780395.1 Pseudomonadota bacterium | reverse complement strand
GTGGGTGACGAAGGCGAACGTGATCCCGACCTGATACTGGATGTTCATGAGCTCGAACTGCGTCTGCTCGCGCAACTTCTTGTCGAGCGCGCTCAGGGGTTCGTCGAGCAGCAGGACCTTCGGCCGGCGCATCAGCGCCCGGGCGAGCGCGACGCGTTGCCGCTGGCCGCCGGAAAGCTGGTGCGGCTTGCGCTTCTCCATCCCCGCGAGCTGGACCATCTCGAGCGCTTCGCGGATGCGCTTCGCCTTTGTCGCCGCCGGCTCGCGCACGCGGCGCAGTCCGTAGCCGACGTTCTCCTCGACCGTCATGTGCGGGAACAGCGCATAGGACTGGAACATCATGTTCACGGGCCGCTCGTACGGCGGCACGTCGGTCATGTCGGCGTCCTCGATCAGGATCCGGCCCGTCGTCGGCTGCGCGAAGCCCGCGAGCATCCGCAGCAGCGTCGTTTTCCCGCATCCGGATGCGCCGACCAGCGCGAACATCTCGCCCTTGTAGATCTTCAGGCTGACCTGCTCGACCGCGGCGAACCCGCCAAAGCGCTTGCTCACCCCGTCGATCACGATCTGCGGCTTCGCGTTCGGATCGAGCCACGGTCGCTCGGCGAGCGACTGCTGTTGCACGGAGACCATCGGCGTCAGAAATCCGCCGGCGGCGTCGCGCGTCGCCGTTCCGGCGCGAAGAACGTCCGCTCGACCACGCGCGCCCGCGTGATGCGCCGCTCCCAGACGAGCTCGCGGTTCAGATAGATCTCGGCCCACAGCGAGGTGCCGAGCGCACTGAACGGCGCATCGACCCGCGCGATCGCGATGTTCCGCTTGCAGGTCGGCGACCAGACCGCGGACGTCACCGCGCCGATCTCGCGCCGGCAGCGCGCGTCGGCGTAGAGGAGCGCCGCACGGGCGGGCTTGTTGCCCTCGACGTCGAGGCCGACGAGGCAGGAGCGCGGTCCGCGACGACGCTCCTCGAGCAGCGCGCGACGGCCCGTGAAATGACCCTTGTCGAAGTCGACGAAACGCTCGAGCCCGAGCTCGAGCGGCGATCGCGCGCGGCCGACGCGAATCGCGTGTTCCGCAGGCACGAAGTCGATCCAGGGGCTGAGGTATCCCGCCTCGATCCGCGCGAGGTCGAGCGCGCGGGAGCCGATCGCGCGCAAGCCGCGGCTGCGACCGACGTCGAACAGGCGGTCCCAGACCGCCTCCGCGGCCGACGGGTCCATCCAGATCTCATAGCCGAGATCGCCGGTGAAGCCGCTACGCGAGATCGTGAGCTCGATTCCGTCGAGATCGTAGCGACCGATCGCGAACGGCGGCAAGGTCGCGACCTCGCCGAGCCCCGCCGCCTTCAGGATCGCGCAGGACACCGGACCCTGCAGCGACAGCGCCGCGATCCGCTCGGTGACCTCCTCGATCGACACGTCGAAGCCGATCGCCGACGCCTCGAGCCAGTCGATCTGGCGCATCGCGGCGCAGAGCCGGAACTCCGACTCGCCGAGACGGAACAGCGTCCCGTCGTCGACCAGTTCACCGTCGTCGTTGCACCACAGGCAATAGCCGAGCCTTCCGGTACGCAGCCGTGCGACGTCGCGGGTCACCAGGCGATCGAGGTACGCGACCGCGTCCCGGCCCGCGATCCGGTACTTCGTCATCGGCGTGATGTCGTACACGGTCGCGGCGTTGCGGATCGCGAAGTACTCCTGTTCGACGGTCGTGTACACGTCGACGGTCGAGTACCCCGACCACGCGACGTACTGGTCGACCTGAGCGAGCGCCCGCGAGCGCGCGTGGAACGGCGTTCCGAGCAGCGGCTGGCGGTAATGCGGCGCCGCCGTGCCCGAGCTTGCAGTCTCGATCATCGCCACCGGTCACTCCGATTGCCGAAGGATGAATTGTGCCGCATTGCGCCCCGCGAGTCCGGTCACGCCACCGCCCGGGTGGCAGCCGGCCCCGCACAGGTACAGGCCCGGGACCGGCGTCGCGTGGCCGCGGGCCCCCGGGGTCGGGCGCAGCAGGTGGAACTGGTCGAGCGCGAGCTCGAGATGATGCCAGTGACCGCCCGCGATCCCATACTCCCGCTCGATGTCCGGCGGGACGAGGAGCTGCGCCGCGACGACCGAGCGGCGCAGTCCGGGCGCGTGGCGCTCGAGCGCGTCGAGCAGCGCCTCCATCAGGCGCGGGCGCTCGAGCTCCCAGCCGCCCGCGACCGTGTAGGGCGCGTACTGCACGGTCGCGGACAGCACGTGCGCCCCGCCCGGCGCGAGCGACGGATCGGCGAGGCTCGGCAGCGTGATCTCGAGCGCCGGTGCGGTCGACCATTCGCCGTATTTGGAGTGATCGAACGCCCGTTCCACGTAGTCCATCGACGGCGCGATCACCAGCCGGCCACGCAGTCGCGCAGGGTCGACGCCGACGATCTGCGGCGCGCGATCGAGCGCGAGGTGGAGCTTCGCCGCAAGGCCGGTGTTGCGCAGGTGGCGAACCGTGCGCACGAAGCCCGCGTCGAGATGACGGGCCCCGAGCAGTCGCAGCAGGGTCGTCTTGGGATCCGCTCCCGAGACGACCACCGCCGCCTCGATGCGCTCGCCGTCGTCGAGCTCGACGCCGGTCGCGCGGTCGGCCTCGACCAGGATCCTTGCGACCGGCGCCCCGGTCCGCACGGTCGCGCCCGCGGCGCGCGCGGCGGACTCGAGCGCGGCACTCAGCGCGCCGACGCCGCCCTGCGGGCACCACAGCCCGCGCC
>JAJXYU010000072.1 GCA_021780395.1 Pseudomonadota bacterium | reverse complement strand
ACACCGTCCTGCCGGTGCGCTCCGCGACCCCGGGAACCGACGTCGACTGCACCAGCCAGCCGTAGGATTCCGCGACGTCGACGAGCCAGTCGGCGAGCACGCCGCCGCCCTGACCGCCGAGCGCGACGATCGCGATCGACAGGCGCTTGCGGGTCGCGGGCGCCGACGCCGGCTCAGAACGCATGGCGCACCCTCTGTGCGGCGGCGCGTCGCTGCAGCCAGCCGATGATCGCGCCGCTGATGCGGGTGCGCAGCCGCTCCCAGCGCGTCGGGTTGTGGAGTACCCGCATGCGGTAGAACGACGGACACAAGGCCGCGGTATCCGCGAGCTCGCCGCACAGCCCGCAGCCGACGCAGCTGCGATCGACGGTCGCCGCGGGCGGCCGGCCGGCGCGCGGCTTGATCGTGAGCGACGGGCAGCCGGACAGCCGGATGCAGGAGTGATCGCCGGTGCACACGTCCGAATCCACGCCGAAACGGTCGACCGCGACGCGCTCGCCGGCGGCGATTGCGCGCTTGCGCTGCGGATTCTCGCGCCGCTGGCGATTCAACATGCACTCCGAGGCTGCGACCACCACCTTCGGACCCGGACTCGGATTCGCGACCGCGGCGCGCAGCGCATCGCGCATCGCCGCGACGTCGTAGGTGCGCTCGACGACCCGGACCCAGTCGACGCCGACCCCCTGGACCGCGGTCGCGATCGGATGCCGGGTACTGCGGATCTTGCTCGGCGTGCGCGACGACAGCACGTCCTGGCCGCCGGTCGCGGCCGCATAGCCGTTGTCGACGACCACCAGCACCTGATCGGAGCGGTTGAACACCGCGTTGCCGACGCCGGAGGTGAGTCCGTTGTGCCAGAAGCCGCCGTCGCCCATCACCGCGAGCGGCCGCTTGCCGCGATCCGAGCGCAGTCCGGCCGCGCCGGCCGCGCCGAGTCCGTAGCCCATCGTCGTGTTGCCGATGTGGAACGGCGGCAGGATCGAGAACAGGTGACAGCCGATGTCGCAGCTCACGTGCAGCGGACCGGTCTCGCGTTGCAGCAGCTTCATCGCCGCGAAGACCGGCCGTTCCGGGCAGCCGGTGCAGAAGCCCACCGGCCGCGGCGGGAGCGTCTTCTCCAGCGCGGCCGCCGCGCTCGAGACCGTGCCGGCCGCGGATCCCGCAGGCGGCTCGCGGCGGACGGCGGGCACGTGCTCGCCGAGGAAGCGCTCGATCCCCCGGAGCAGCGCGGAGCCGGTATATTCGCCGGCCCGAGGCAACACCGCCTTGCCGACGAGCCGGGTCGGCGAGTCCGCCTGGCGAAGGATCGAATTCAAGGCCTGCTCGATGAACTCCGGCTGGCCCTCCTCGACGACGAGCACCGCGCGCTTCCCGGCGCAGAACCGCACGACCTCGTCGTCCAGCAACGGGTAGGTCACGTTGAGCACGTAGATCGGCAGGTCGGTGGACCCGTCCGGCCGGGCGAGGCCGGCGAGTTCGAGTGCGCGGAACAGCGCGTTGTACAGCCCTCCCTGGACGATCACGCCGACGTCCTCGCGCGCTCCGTCGACGAACTCGTTCATCCGTCGCGAGCGGATGAATTCGAGCGCCGCCGGCCAGCGCTGCGCGATCTTCTCGCGCTCCTGCTCGAAGCTCGCCGGCGGCAGCACGATCCTCGAGACGTCGCGCCGGACGTGATCGAGCGCGTCCTGGACCGAGAATCGCGGCGGCTGGTTCGACCGCGCGCGGAACCGGCCGTACACGTGACACGCGCGGATCCGCAGCTCGAGCATCACCGGCGTGTGCGAGGCCTCCGAGAGTTCGAATCCGCGCTCGACCGCCTCGACGATGCTCGGCAAACGCGGACGCGGATCCAGCAGCCACATCTGCGATTTCATCGCGAACGCATGCGAACGCTCCTGCAGGATCGAGGAGCCTTCGCCGTAGTCCTCGCCGACGATGATCAGCGCGCCACCGGTGACGCCGCCGGACGCGAGGTTCGCGAGCGCGTCGGAGGCGACGTTCGTTCCGACGGTCGACTTCCAGGTCACCGCGCCGCGGATCGGGTAATTCACCGACGCGGCGAGCATCGCCGCCGCCGCGGCCTCGGACGCGTTCGCGACGAACTGCACGCCGAGTTCGTCGAGCAGTCCGCGCGCTTCGGTGAGCACGTCCATCAAGTGGGAGATCGGTGCGCCGGGGTAGCCGCCGACGTAACCGACCCCGGACTGCAGCAGCGCCTTGGTGACCGCGAGGATGCCCTCCCCGCGGAACTCCTCGCCGTCGCCGAGCCGCAGTTTCTCGATTTCCTTCGAAAACGACCGTTCCGCCATAGCCGACGTCACCCCCGAGGCCAACCGCCGCCGATCGCGTCGGGGGCAGAGATTTCACTCCGGTGTCAATTCATGTATTATTGTACCGAATTACTTCTTTTGGTTCCAGGCGCATTGGGGAGTCACCGATGACGCAATCGCCCGCCGCGCGGTCCGTGCCCACGTATTGCTACAACTGCGTAGCCGGACCGGACCTGCTCACCGTAAAGGTCGTCGACGGCGTCGCGACCGAGGTTTGCCCGAATTTCGCCGCGAAGGGGATCCACCCGGGCGACGGCAAGCCCTGTGTGAAGGCCTACGGCCTCGTGCAGAAGACCTATCATCCGGCGCGGATCCTGACGCCGATGCGCCGCACCAACCCGCGCAAGGGGCGTGACCAGGATCCCGGGTGGGTCCCGATCTCCTGGGACGACGCGCTCGACCTGGTGGCGGCGAAG
>JAJXYU010000208.1 GCA_021780395.1 Pseudomonadota bacterium | reverse complement strand
ACGGCGGAGGAGATCGACGCGAAGCTTCGCGAGAGCGAGCAACACCGCAGCGGGATCGACGAGCGGGTCGAGAGCGCGCGCGCCGCGCTCGATGCGGCGCGACTCCTGGCCGAGCAGGTGCGCGTGCGGCGGGAAGGCATCGCCGAGCAGCTCGGGGCGACCGGGTTCGAGTTCGAGACCCTGATCGCCTCGCTCGCGCCGGATGCGACGACCGACGCCTGGGACGCGACGCTCACCGAGATCGGCGCGAAGATCGAGCGGCTCGGTCAGGTGAACCTCGCCGCGATCGGCGAGTTCAAGGAGCAGTCCGAGCGCAAGGAATACCTGGATCGGCAGTTCAAGGACCTGACCGACGCGCTGGAGACGCTCGAAACGGCGATGCAGAAGATCGACCGCGAGACGCGGACGCGATTCCAGGATACGTTCGACCGGGTGAACGCCGGCTTGAAGGAGAAGTTTCCCCGGCTGTTCGGCGGAGGACACGCGTATCTGGAGCGAATCGGCGAGGAGACCAACGCCGAGGGCGTTGCGGTGATGGCGCGGCCGCCGGGCAAGCGCAACAGCACGATCAGCCAGCTGTCGGGCGGAGAGAAGGCGCTGACCGCGGTCGCGCTGGTGTTCGCGATCTTCGATTTGAACCCGGCGCCGTTCTGCCTGCTCGACGAGGTGGACGCTCCGCTCGACGAGAACAACGTCGGACGGTTCTGCGAGATCGTCCGCGAGATGGCGCGTTCGGTGCAGTTCATCTTCATCACGCACAACAAGACGACGATGGAACTCGCCTCGCAGCTCATCGGCGTCACGATGAACGAGCCGGGGGTGTCCCGCCTGGTGGCGGTCGACGTCGACGAAGCGGTGCGGATGGCGGCGATGTAGGAAGGCGCGCGTGGCGGAATTGCGCTGGATCTTGCTGGGTCTCGGGCTGCTGCTGATCGCCGGCATCTGGTGGCGAGGCGCTCGCGCGGGTGATACGGCCGGAACCGACCGCGACGAGCGTGAACCGCGCGTTGACGCCGAACCGGAGCCGTCGCGCGCGCCGCCGCCCCCTTCTTCGTTTCGCGAGCCCGTGATCGGCGAGGAGTTCGAGCTGCCGCCGCCGCGCGAGCGGACCGTGCCGCCGTTCGAGCCGCTGACGATCAAGACGGCCGATCTCGAGCCGATGCCGATCGTGGACGCACCGTTCGTTACGGACGTACCGATCCTCGCCGACCCGGACGAGAAGCCGGCCGCGTCCGTGTCGTCGCGACCCGCGCCGCCGCCGGTGCGATCCGCGCCACCGCCGGTGCGATCCGCACCGCCTGCGCCGATGGCGGAACCGCCGCCACCGACTCGGCCCGCCGATCCGCCACCGCCCGATCCGGCGCAGACTGCCGAAGCGTCGTCGCCGGAGCGCGGCAACGGCGCGCGGATGATCGTGACCCTGCGGGTCTGCGCGCTCGGCGACGCGCGCTGGTCGGGCAGGAAGCTTGCGGAGGCGCTCGAGATGCAGGGTCTCGCGCATGGGCGCTACCAGGTGTTTCACCGCCATCACATCGACGGGCAGAGCCTGTTCAGCGTCGCGAGTCTCCGGGAACCGGGGACGTTCGATCTGCAGACGATGCCGGAGCAGGAATTCCGCGGGATTACGATGTTCGCGGTGTTGCCGGGACCGCTCGATCCCGTGCAGACCGTCGAGGCGATGATTGCGACCTCGCGGCGGCTCGCCGAGAGCCTGACCGGCATCGTCCAGGACGCGAGGGGTCTGCCGCTCTCGCCGCAACGCGCGGCGGCGTTGCGCGAAGAGGCGGCGAGATTCCACGCGACGCTCTCCTGAGGTGGTGGCGGCGATGAGTGCCGACGCACGCTCGGTACCCGGATCGGCCGTCCGGCGCGCCGCAGCGCTGCGCCGGCTGATCGATCGCTACAACTACCGCTATTACGCGCTCGACGACCCGGAAGTGCCGGACGCCGAGTACGACCAGCGCCTGCGCGAGTTGCAGGCGCTGGAAGCGCAATACCCCGGGCTCGTGACCCCGGATTCGCCGACCCAGCGGGTCGGCACGTCACCGGTCGCGGCGTTCGCCGAGGTCCGGCATCGGCTGCCGATGCTCTCCCTCGACAATGCGTTCAGCGACGAGGAGGTGCTGGATTTCGATCGGCGCGTGCGCGAGCGGCTGGGGGATCCGGCACCGGTCGCGTATTCCGTCGAACCGAAACTCGACGGGCTCGCGGTGAACGCGACCTATGAGGACGGCGTGTTCGTCCGGGCGGCGACCCGCGGCGACGGAGAAAAGGGCGAGGACATCACCGCGAATCTTCGCACGATCCGTTCGCTGCCCTTGCGCCTGCACACCCGGGCGCCGCCGCGGCTCCTCGAGGTGCGCGGCGAAGTGTACATGCCGCTCGCCGGATTCCGTCGTTTGAACGAACAGGCGGCGGCCCGGGGTGAGAAGACGTTCGTCAATCCGCGCAACGCCGCTGCGGGCGCGCTGCGTCAGCTCGATCCGGCGGTGAGCGCGTCGCGCCCGCTGGACTTCTTCGTCTACGGCGTTGGCGACGTCGAAGGGGATGGTCTGCCGCAGCGGCAGGGCGAGTTGCTCGCGGCGCTGCGCCGGTTGGGCTTCAGGGTCTGCCCGCACTCGCGGGTGGTCGAGTCGATCGAGGGGTGCCTGCGGTACTTCCACGAGATCGGCACCGAGCGCCACCGGCTGCCCTTTCAAATCGATGGCGTCGTCTACAAGGTCGACGACTTCGCGCTGCAGCGCCGGCTCGGCTTCGTCGCCCGCGCGCCCCGGTGGGCGATCGCGCACAAGTTCCCGGCCGAAGAGGCGATGACGACGGTGCGCGAAATCGAGTTCCAGGTCGGGCGCACCGGTGCCTTGACGCCGGTCGCGCGCCTCGTGCCGATCCACGTCGGTGGCGTCACGGTCAGCAACGCCACCCTGCACAACATCGACGAGCTGCATCGCAAGGACGTCCGGGTCGGCGACACGGTCATCGTGCGGCGCGCCGGCGACGTGATTCCGGAGGTCGTCGGCGTGATCCCCGAGCGGCGACCACGGGGCACGCACCGGGTGGAGTTGCCGAAGGTCTGCCCCGTCTGCGGTTCGCCGGTCGAGCGCGTCGAGGGGCAGGCGATCGCGCGCTGCACCGGCGGGCGCCGGTGCCCCGCGCAGCTGCAGGAGGAGATCAAGCACTTCGCGTCGCGGCGCGCGCTCGACATCCAAGGTCTCGGGGACAAGCTCGTCGAGCAGCTCGTCGACGCCGGCCTGGTGAAGTCGCCGGCGGATCTGTTCGCGCTCGACGAGGCGCGGCTCGCGGCGCTCGACCGGATGGGCGAGAAGTCCGCGCGCAAGATCCTCGCGGCGATCGAGCACGCGAAGCGGACGACCCTGCCGCGGTTCCTGAACGCACTCGGCATCCGCGACGTCGGCGAGTCGACCGCGGCGGCGCTGGCGGCGCACTTCGGCAGCCTCGATGCGCTGCGAACGGCCGACGTCGCGCGGATCCAGGAGGTCCCGGACGTCGGCCCGGTCGTCGCGGCCAGCGTCGTCGCTTATTTCCGCGATCGCGAGAACGCGGCGATCCTCGACCGGCTGCTCGCGAGCGGAATCGGCTGGCCGGCGCATCCGGCCGTGGCGCGCGGGCCCCTCGCGGGCAAGGTGTTCGTGCTGACCGGCACGCTCGAACGCCACACCCGGGAGGACGCGACCGAACGGATCGTCGCGCGCGGTGGCAGGGTGTCCGGGAGCGTGTCGAAGAAGACCGATTACGTCGTGGTTGGCCGGGATCCGGGATCGAAGCTCGACCAGGCGCACGCGCTCGGCGTCACGATCCTCGATGAGGACGGATTCGAGCGGCTGCTGCGCGACTGAATCGGTCGCGAGACGCTCACCCCGGCCGCGATACGCTCACCTCGATGCGCGCGCTGCTGCGCGCGCGCCGGCGCGGCGGATCGCCGCGCCGGCGCATCGCATCGGGACGATCAGAGGCTCTTCTGGATCGTCGCGCCCTTCTGCAGCTGCTGGACGTAGGCCTGCAGCTTCTTCTGCAGCACGCGGTTCGCGACCTGTTGCTTGACTTCGTCGAACGGCGGCGGGGTGACCGGCCGGGTCGCGATCAACTGGATGATGTGCCAGCCGAACTGCGTCTGCACCGGTTGCGGGGTGATCTCACCGGGCTTCAGCGAGCGCAGGGCGTCGGCGAAGGGCTTGACCATCCTGGAGGCCTGGAACCAGCCGAGGTCCCCGCCGTTGGTCTTCGAGGCGTCGATCGAATTCTGGCGCGCGAGTTGTGCGAAGTTCGCGCCGGCCTTCAATCGCTTGATCAGCGCAACAGCGAGATCCTTGTTCGCGACGAGGATGTGGCGCGCGTGATACTCGACCTTGTCCATCTTGGCGATCGCGCTGTTGTACTCCGCCTGCAGTTCCTGGTCGGTCGGCTCCTTGTCCTTCAGGTAATGCTGCGACTCGGCGTCGGCGAGGATGTGCATTTTGTCGACCGCGATCGCGGCCGCGGTCTGCGGATCCTTCTGCAGACCGTCCTTGTCCGCCTGCTGCGCCATCAGCTCCATCCCGATCATCGCGTCGAGCAGTTGGCCGCGCTGGGCGGCGGTGAGCTGGGACGGCTCCTTGCCGCCGGTGACCGCCTTCGCGTAGAACTCGTACGCATCGCGCGAGATCGGGGTTCCGTTCACGGTCGCGACCGCGTTCGCGGCGGGCGCTGCCGCCGAGTTGGATGCCGGTTCCGGCTTCTTCGCGCAGGCGGCGAGCGAGGCGAGCGACAATACGAGCACGGCCGCGGCGCAGAGCCGGTTCCGTACCGTCGAAGGAATGTGCTGCATGGATTTCCTCAGGTGCAGTGTGATGGAGGCGAAAGGCGTCTCGAACGGCCGCGCGGGGACCCCGACCGGATCCGGTACCGACGCCGCGAGCCAGGAAGTGTAGCCTGTACGGCTCGATCGCGCCAAACCCAGTGGGTGCGAAGGCCCATGGTGGGGCGGCGCGATGACGCGCCGCTCAACCGGGCGGGCGCGCGTCGATGCTGAGGGCGTGCACTTCGCCCGACATCAGGTCGCCGAGCGCCTCGTAGACCCGACGATGCCGGGCCACCGGGGTGAGGCCGGCGAATGCGTCGGCGACGATGTGGATCCGGAAGTGACCGCCGTCGCCGGCCGCGCCGGCGTGCCCGACGTGCAGGTGGCTCTCGTCGACGATCGTGAGCTCGCGCGGCGCGAACGCGGCGGTGAGCCGTGCGCGCAGCCGCCGTTCCCGGTCCGTCCCGCTCATCCCGGCGAGCGGCCGTCGGGCTCGACCGCGCTCTTCACGCGAGAGGCGAGCCAGAAGACCTGCGGAAGCAGGAACAGGAAGGTCGCGATCGACAGGCCGAAGACCTTGAAATCGACCCAGACCGCGTCGGAGTAGTGCCCGGCCACGTAGAGGTTCGCGGCCGCGAGCAGGGCGAACCAGGCGGCCCAGAGTCCGTTGATCCGGCGCCAGAGGCGCGGTTCGACCGCGAGCTCCTCGGTGAAGGCGCTCTCCAGCAGGCGTCGGGCCAGCGGTTCGCGGGCGAAGCGCGCGCTGGCGAGGAACGCGATCGCCGCGATCCCGAGCAGCACGGTCGGCTTCCACTCGATGAACCGTTCGTCGTGGAACGCGAGGGTCGCGGTGCCGAGCACCAGCGCGGTCACGGCGGTGACTGCATGCATCGGCTTGACCTTGCCCGTGCGCCAACGGTGAGCGAACAGCAACGCGAAGCTCGCGATCATCAGCGCCGCGGTCGCCGGATAGATTCCGAAAACCTTGAACACCGCGAAAAATATCACGAGCGGGAGCCATTCGAGCAGTGCGTGCATCCGGCTATTATAGCGGCTTCGTCATGAGCGTTTACCTGCAACTGCACCCCGTCTCGCCGCAGCGCCGCTACATCCGGCAGGCCGTGGATTGCCTGCGCGGCGGCGGAGTGATCGCGTACCCGACGGATTCGTGCTATGCGCTCGGCTGCCACATCGGCGACAAGGGAGCGCTCGCCCGCATCGGCGCGATCCGCAACGTCGACCGCCACCATCATTTCACGCTCGTGTGCCGCGACCTCGCCGACGTCGGCCGGTATGCGCTGGTGGAGAACTGGCAATACCGGCTGCTGCGCGCGTACACGCCCGGTCCGTACACCTTCATCCTGCGCGCGTCGAAGGAGACGCCGCGGCGGCTCAAGCACGAACGGCGCGGGACGATCGGCCTGCGCGTGCCCGACCATCCCGTGACCGCGCTGCTGCTTGCCGAACTCGGCGAACCGATCATGAGTTCGACGTTGTGGTTGCCCGGGGAGGATGCGCCCCGCACCGATGCGGCGGAGATCCACCAGGTCCTCGGCAACCGCATCGACTTGGTGCTCGACGGCGGGCACTGCGGCCTGGTGCCGACGTCGGTGATCGACCTGTCGGCCGGGTACCCCGTGGTCGTGCGCAAGGGGCGGGGTGACGTGAGTCCATTTGTCGAGTCGCCGCCCGTATAATGCGCGCTCGATTCGCCGGCCATTATTTAATTATATTTCGCTAAAAAAGTCGTAAGTGTTTAATCTATCAGTATTTCTTACAAAAATTTCGGTCTGGGCGATTCCGGTGCTGTTCGCGATCACCCTGCACGAGGTCGCCCACGGCCTGGTCGCGCGCCACTTCGGTGACCATACCGCGGAGATGCTCGGGCGGCTCAGCTTGAATCCGTTGCGGCACATCGATCCGGTCGGCACGATCCTCGTTCCGGCGCTGTTGCTGATGCTCGGCGGGCCGTTGTTCGGATGGGCGAAGCCCGTGCCGATCTCCGTCCGGGCGCTGCGCAATCCGCGCCGGTCGATGATCTGGGTCGCGCTCGCCGGACCGGCGGCGAACCTCGCGATGGCTCTCGCCTGGTGCGCGGTGCTCGCCGGGGTCGCGCGTCTCGACGGGTCGCTCACCCTCGTCGGCTGGCTGGCGTTGATGGCGCAGGCGGGCATCGTGATCAACGTGGTGCTCGCGCTGTTCAATCTGTTCCCGATCCCGCCGCTCGACGGCGGTCGGGTGTTGGTCGGGATCCTGCCCCCGCGGGCATCGGCCGCCGTCGAGAAGCTCGAGCCGTTCGGCCTGCTGATCGTGCTCGCGCTGACCGCGGTCGGCGTGTTCGGCTGGGTCTTCGACCCGGCTTATCGATTGATCGGCCATCTGATCGGCGCGCTGATCGGGAGCGCGAGGTGAGCGTCGCGCCGCCGAACCGCCGGGTGCTGTCCGGGATGCGTCCGACGGGGCAGCTGCACCTCGGCAATTACCACGGTGCGCTCAAGAACTGGATCGACCTGCAGTACCAGTACGAATGTTACTTCTTCATCGCCGACTGGCATGCGCTCACCACCGGGTACGAGGACAATTCCCGTCTCGAGGAGCACGTGTGGACGATGGCGATCGATTGGCTCGCCGCGGGTCTCAACCCGGGCGTTGCGACGTTGTTCGTCCAGTCGAAGGTGCCCGAACATGCGGAACTCCACCTTCTGCTGTCGATGATCACGCCGCTCGGCTGGCTCGAGCGGGTGCCCTCGTACAAGGATCAGCAGGCACAACTGAAGGACCGCGACCTCGACACCTACGGATTCCTCGGCTATCCGCTGCTGCAGTCGGCCGACATCCTGCTGTACCGACCCGACTATGTGCCGGTCGGCGAAGACCAGGTCGCCCACGTGGAGATCACCCGCGAGATCGCGCGGCGGTTCAATCACCTCTACGGCCGCGAAGCGGAGTTCGAGGCGAAGGTCGACAAGGCGATCAAGGGTCTCGGTGCCCGCAACGCGACGCTGTACAGGACCCTGCGCAAGGAGTTTCAGGAGAAGGGCGACGCCGAGGCGCTCGGCAAGGCGCGGGCGATGGTCGAGGCGAATGCGCGGCTCACCGTCGCGGACCGCGACCGCTTGCTCGGCTACCTCGAGGGCGCGGGAATCGCGGTGCTGCCCGAGCCGGAAGTGCTGTTGACCTCGACGCCGAAGGTTCCCGGGCTCGACGGGCGCAAGATGTCGAAGTCCTACGGCAACACGATCGGCCTGCGGGAAGACAGTGATTCGGTGGTGCGCAAGCTGAAGACGATGCAGACGGACCCGGCGCGCGTGCGGCGGACCGATCCCGGTGATCCGCAGAAATGCCCCGTCTGGGATCTGCACCAGGTCTACTCGAGCGCCGAGACGCGCGATTGGGCGCAGGCCGGCTGCCGCTCGGCCGGGATCGGCTGTCTCGACTGCAAGAAACCCTTGATCGACAAGATCGTCGAGGAGACCTCGACGATCGCGAAGAGGGCCCGGGAGTTCGAGGAGAACCCCGACGTCGTCCGCGGGATCATCGCGCAGGGCTGCGACCGGGCGCGCGACGTCGCGCGCGACACCTTGGAAGTCGTGCGACACTCGATGTCGCTGGATTATCGATGAGCGGCGCGGACGAGCCCGGACCGACGGACCCGCAGACGCACGGCGCATCGCCCGCACAGGCCGAAATGCCGTTCGCGGTGGTCGACGGGCAGCCGATCACGGTGTTGCCCCGCGACCTGTACATCCCCCCGCAGGCGCTCGAGGTGTTCCTCGAGGCCTTCGAGGGGCCGCTCGACATGCTCTTGTACCTGATCCGCCGGCAGAACCTCGACATCCTCGACATCCCGATCGCCGAGATCACCCGCCAGTACATGCGTTACATCGAGCTGATGCAGGTGCTGCAGCTCGAACTCGCCGGCGAGTATCTGGTGATGGCGGCGACGCTCGCGGAGGTGAAGTCGCGGATGCTGCTGCCGCGCGTGCGCAGCGACGAGAGTCCGGACGAGGCCGATCCGCGCGCGGAGCTCGTGCGACGCCTGCAGGAGTACGAGCGGTTCAAGCGCGCGGCGGAAGGGCTCGACCGGATGCCTCGGCTGGAGCGGGACACCTGGGTCGCCGCGGCCGATCTCGCCGGGCGCAAGGTGACGCGGCTTCCGCCGCAGGTCACGCTGCCGGAGATGCTGCTCGCGTTCCAGGAGGTCCTCGCCCGCAGCGACATGTTCGCGCATCACCACGTGCAACGCGAGGCGCTGTCCGTGCGACAACGGATGACCGACGTCCTCGCGGCGCTCGAGACACGGGAGTTCGTGGATTTCGTGCGCCTGTTCCGCGCGGAGGAGGGCCGGCTCGGTGTCACGGTCACGTTCATCGCGCTGCTCGAGCTGTTGCGCGAGGGGCTGATCGAGATCCAGCAGAGCGAGCTCTACGGTCCGCTGCACGTGCGGCGCGGCGACGGGCGCTCGGCCGCACCGACCGGCGCGCAGGACGCCGCGAACGAAGACAACCTGAGAGCGCAGAATGAATGAAGAGTACGTGAAGTACGTCGTCGAGGCGGCGTTGCTCGCGGCGGGACGCCCGCTCGGCCTCGACGACCTGACCGGGGTGTTCGACGAACGGGACGGCGTCGACGCGGCGGCGGTGCGCGCGGCGATCGATGCGCTGCGCGCGGATTATGCGAACCGCGCCATACAGCTGATCGAGGTCGCGAGCGGCTTTCGCGTGCAGATCCGGCCGGCGTTCGCCGAGCCGGTCTCGAAGCTCTGGGTCGAGCGGCCGGCGAAGTATTCGCGCGCGCTGCTCGAGACGCTGGCGCTGGTCGCGTACCGTCAGCCGATCACCCGGGGCGAGATCGAGCAGATCCGCGGCGTCGCGGTCAACCCGCACATCGTGAAGACGCTGCTCGAACGCAACTGGATCCGCGTCGTCGGCCATCGCGACGTGCCGGGCAAGCCCGAGCTGCTCGGCACGACCCGGGAGTTCCTGGATTATTTCGGCTTGAAGAAGCTGGACGACCTGCCGACGCTCGCGCAGCTCCGGGAGCTCGAGGACCTGCGGGTGCAGTTGAGCCTGCCGGGAGCGGATGCGGCCGAGATCGCGGAGCCGGCCGGTGCGGAGGCGCCGGCCGCGCCGACAACGCCGACCGACGCGGCGGAGGCAGGCTGAGCGGATGCGACCCCGCGCACCTCGTCGCAAGGAGGCGCCGCCGGCCGGCCGGGTGCAGAAGGTGCTTGCGGCCGCCGGCGTGGGCTCGCGTCGCGAGATCGAGCGCTGGATCCGCGAGGGACGCCTCGAGATCAACGGGTCCGTGCCGTCGCTCGGCGCGGGGCTGTCTCCCGGCGACCGGGTCACGCTCGACGGGCGCCCGGTACGCTTTCCAACACATCCGCGGCGCACGGCGCGGGTGCTGCTCCTTCACCGGTCGCCCGGCGATCCGCTCGACCTGAAGGAGGCGGTATCGCGGACCTCCGATCGATTGCGCCTGCCCCGCACCGGCGGCCGGTGGCTCGCGATCCAGCCCTTGCCGCCGGTCGATGGGGGACTCGAGATCCTGACGGATGACGGCGCCTGGGCGAATCGGGTGTCCCGGGGCGCGCACCGGCTGGAGCAAGACTACCTCCTGCGCCTGCGCGGACCGCTCGACGACGGGCAGATCGCCGAGTTCCTCGCGGCGACCGATTGCGAGGGCGAACCGATGACCATTCTCGCGGCGACCGCGCAGTACGGCGAGGGTTCGAACCACTGGGTCACGGTGACCGTGCGCGCGACCCGCCCCGCGTCGGTGCGGCATTGGTGGGGCGCGCGCGGATTCGTCGTCAGCCGACTGATGCGGGTGCGCATCGGGCCGGTGCGTCTGGGGCGCGAACTGCCGCGCGGTCGATCGCGGTCGATCACCACCGCGGAGCGCGAGGCCCTGCTGGCGGCGATCGCCGGCGAGGCCGCCGGCGACGCGCCGGCCGCGCAGGCCGAGGAAGCCGCCGCGG
>JAJXYU010000039.1 GCA_021780395.1 Pseudomonadota bacterium | reverse complement strand
TCGGTCGCCGGATCTACGACAACCTGGTGAAGGCGGTCGAGTACATCGTCGCGGTGCACATTCCGATCGCGGGGCTCGCGCTCACGCCGCTGCTGCTCGGCTTGCCGCTCGTGCTGTCGCCGATCCACATCGCATTCCTCGAGATGATCATCGATCCGGCCTGCTCGCTGGTGTTCGAAGCGGAGCCGGAGGAGGAGAACGTGATGCGCCGGCCTCCGCGGGATCCGCGCGAGCCGCTGCTGCGGCCGCGGCGCGTGCTCTGGGCGGTGGCCCAGGGGACGGTGGCGTTCCTGCTGCTCGCCGCGCTGCTGGTGATCGGCGCGCGTGCCGGGATCGTGGCCGAACGCCTGCGCGCGATCGTGTTCGTCTCGCTGGTCGTCGCGAACCTGTCATTGATCCTGGTGAACCGCAGCTTCGGCACGACCTTCCGCAGTGCCGTGGGCCGCCCGAACCGGTTCCTGTGGGTGCTGTTCGGCGCGGTGATCGCGATGCTCGCGGTCGCGGTCGGCTGGGCCCCGGCCGCGCACTTGTTTCATTTCGCGACGCTCGGCTGGCGCGGCGCCGGACTCGGCGTCGCGGTCGGCGTCGCGTCGTTCGCGGTGCTCGAGGCGCTGAAGGCGCTGTGGTTCCGGCGCGCGACGCCCTGAAGGCGCAGGCCCGCTAGGGCTCGGCCGCCGGCAACCGGAACCAGGTCCGTCCGCCCCCGTGGAGCTTCTCGAAGCCGATCGTCCCGCAATGCGCCTCGACGATCGAGCGGCTCGCCGCGAGGCTCAGGCCGAGCGGGGGCGCCGCCGTCTCGAGCGACGGATCGAACGCGTCGTGATCCGCCGCCGCCGGATGCGCGCCGTCGTCGAAGACGCTCGTGACGACCGCGTCGGCGTCGGCACGGGTCTCCACGCGCACGTGCGGCGTCACGAGGCGGGGATCGGCGGCCGCGAAGCCGCTGCGGACCAGGCTCATCACGACGTACTGGATGCGCGGCGGGTCGACCCGGATCTCGGGAAGTTCGGGCCCTACGTCGATCTCGAGTCGGCCGTGATAGCGTGCCGCGATCCGGCGCAGCGGCGGTTCGATCGCGTCGATCAGGTCCGCGATCCGGTATCGGTTCGCGGGCGCGACCTCGACGGTGTGTCGCGCGCGAATCCGGCTGACGTCCTCGCCCGCGTCGAGCGCGAGACGCGCGATCTCGCGAAATAGCGCGGCCGCCTGCTCGATCGACGGGTTCGGTCCCGCGAGCATCCGGCTCCCGGCCTGTGCGAACGCGGCGATCGCGCCGAGCGGCTGGTTCATCTGGTGCGCGAGCCACGCCGCGAGCTCCTCGAGTTCCGCGCTGCGGGCGGCGTCCGCGACCCGACTGGCCGCGAACGCCGCCTCTCCGGTCGCCGGACTCCGTGCGGCTTGCTGCCTGGTCATGAACGAAATCGTCGCGCTCCGTCCGCGGTCCTGCAGCAGGGAATTCTACCTAGAGCGGATCCGGGCGATCACCGCGATCGCGCGCTCGAGCGCGCGGGGCTCGGCGGTCTGGATCTCGATCACGTCGGCGCGCTCGTCGTCGCCGAACGGCTCCATCGTCGCGAGTTGCGCGTCGAGCACGCGAAGATCCGCGTCCGACACATCCGCCCCGAGGCGTCGTCGGGCGGCCACGCGGTCCGTCAATACCCGTCGCTCGGCCCGGCAGGAGAGGATCACCAGCGGGACCCCGGCCCGCGTGGCGAGCGCCCGGAAGCGATCGCGGTCGGTGCGGCGCAGGCTGGCCGCGTCGAGGATCGTGGCCACGCCGCCTTCGAGGCAGCTGCGGGCCCCTTCGATCATCCGCTCGTAGGTGAGTGCATCCGCGCGCGGATCGTGGGCCGCGGGCGCATCGCCCGCGAGGCGCCTGCGCTCGACGTCGGAACGAATTCGAACCGCGCCGAGGCTCGGGACCAGCCGCTCGCTGAGCCAGGACTTCCCGGCACCCGACGGTCCGTGCATCGCGACGAGCACCGCCGGCGGCGGGTTCGCGAAGCGCGCGGCAGTCCCGATTCGCGTGCGGGCGCGGTCGGTGAAGGCCCGCCGCCCGCCGGCTCGTGCCTCCGCGGCGAGCGTGTCGACCATCGCGCGGACGAGCGCGCGGTATACCGCATAGAACGGCAACAGCGCGACGCCGGCGTAGTCGCCGGTCTCGTCGAGATAAGCGTCGAGGAACGTCGCGGCGAGATCGGGGCGCGACCTTCCGACGAGATCCATCACCAGGAACGCGGCGTCGCTCATCACGTCGATCCAGCGCAGCGCCGGGTCGAATTCCAGGCAGTCGAACGGAATCAAACGACCCTGCCAGCGCACGATGTTGCGGGCGTGCAGATCGCCGTGGCACTCGCGCACATGACCGGCGGCTTCGCGCTCCTGGAACCGGCGCGCGTCGCGCTCGAGCCGATCGTGCGTCCAGTCGATCAGCCGGCCGAGTTCCGGCGCCGTTCCGTCCGCACCGACGTGGGCGAGCAGCGTCGCGAGATTGCCGAGGACCGCGGACCGCATTCGCGTGGTGTTCACGCCGTCGGGACGGCCGACGTCGACCGCCGCATCCGCGTGAAAGCGCGCGACGCGGCGCGCGAGCCCGGCGATCTCGGACGCTTCCACCGCGCCGCGCTCGAGCAGCGCGGCGAGTTCCTGCGTACCGTCGAACTGGTGCATCTTCACCGCGTACTCGATGGGCGTGCCGGCGCCGCCGACGCGGATTCCCCGCGCGTCGCGCACGATCGGCACGACCTCGAGGTAGAGCTCGGGCGCCAGGCGGGCATTCAAGCGGCGCTCTTCCTCGCACAGAAAGCGTCGGTGCGCGAGCGTGCTCGCGTCCAGGAACTCGAGCCGCACCGCCTTCTTGATCTTGTACGCGAAGTCGCCCGTCAACACGACCCACGAGGTGTTGGTCTCGATCACGCGCGCCGCCACGACCGGATGCGCATACGCGGCCGGATCGAGCAGTTCCGCCGCCGCGAACGGGGGCGGCGCAGCGTCGGCCGGTTCGGTGCCGCTCGTCGCCCGCATCGCCGTCGGTCCTCCGCGGGTCCTCGTGTTCGAGCCCTTCGACGCACTCTAATCCGTCACGTGGTCGGCGGCCATCGGGAGCGGGCGCGGCACGCTACGGGATATCCGGGGGCTCGCGGCGTGTGCGATCATCGAGTCGACGTCCGTTCGGCGTCGCAGAGGACTGGGTCGCCATGCCGCAGTACGTCGGTTCGATCGATCAAGGGACCACCAGCACGCGGTTCATCGTGTTCGATCGCGCCGGAAACCCCATCGCGTCGGCGCAGCGCGAGCATGCGCAGATCTTTCCGCGACCGGGCTGGGTCGAGCACGATCCGCTCGAGATCCTCGAAAATACCCGCCGGGTCGCGGCGGACGCGCTGTCGCACGCCGGATTGCGCGCGGCCGATCTGGCCGCGATCGGGATCACGAACCAACGCGAGACGGTGCTCGTCTGGGATCGACACAGCGGTCGGCCGCTGCACAACGCGCTCGTCTGGCAGGATACCCGGGCCGATGCGCTGGTGGCGCGCCACGCGGCCGACGGCGGCCATGACCGGTTCCGGGAGAAGACCGGGCTGCCGCTCGCGAGCTATTTCAGCGCGCCGAAGGTCGAGTGGTTGTTCGCCGAGGTCGCGGGCGCGCACGCCGCCGCGCAGACCGGGGACGCGCTGGTCGGAACCATCGACGCCTGGCTGGTGTGGCACCTGACCGGCGGGCCGCGCGGCGGCGTGCACGTGAGCGACGTCACCAATGCGAGCCGTACGCAGTTGATGAATCTCGAGACCCTGGACTGGGACGAGGAGTTGCTGCGCGCGTTCGACGTGCCGCGGGCGGCGCTCCCGCGGATCGTCTCCTCCAGCGAGCCCTACGGCGTGGTGAGCGGGGGCCCGCTCGCCGGCGTTCCTCTCGCCGGAATCCTCGGGGATCAGCAGGCCGCGCTGGTCGGGCAGGCGTGTTTCGAGCCCGGTGCGACCAAGAACACCTACGGGACCGGCTGTTTCCTGCTGACCCATACCGGCACGCGGCCGGTGCGCTCGCGCGCCGGCCTGATCACCACGGTCGCGTACCGATTCGGCCGGGACGCGCCGCGGTACGCGCTCGAGGGTTCGGTCGCGATCGCGGGTGCGCTCGTTCAGTGGTTGCGGGACAACCTCGGACTGATCGAGCGCAGCGCCGACGTCGAGGTGCTCGCGCGCGAGGTCGAGGACAACGGCGACGTGTACATGGTGCCGGCCTTCTCGGGGCTGTACGCCCCGTACTGGCGGCCCGATGCGCGCGGGGTGATCACCGGACTGACCCGCTTTGCGAATCGCGGACACCTTGCCCGCGCGGCCCTCGAGGCGACCGCGTATCAGACGCGCGACGTGCTCGAGGCGATGCGCAGCGATTCCGGCACGGCGATCGCCGAACTGCGGGTCGACGGTGGCATGGCGGTGAACGAGACCCTGATGCAATTCCAGGCCGACATCCTCGGGATCGACGTGCTGCGCCCCAAGACCGTCGAGACGACCGCGCTCGGGGCCGCGTTCGCGGCCGGCCTCGCGGTCGGTCACTGGCGCAGCAGCGCGGATCTCGCGGCGGAGCTGACGCTCGAGAAGCGCTTCGCGCCGACGATGACCGACGCGCGCCGCGCGACCCTGTGCGCGGGCTGGAAGAAGGCGGTGGATCGATCCCTCGGCTGGGTAGACTGAGCGTCCGTTGCGGCGTGCGTCAGATCACTCGTGACAAACGCGGCGCGCCGGCGCCGGCATTCTTGTACGCATCGAAGACCATCGCGACGTTGCGCATCAGCAGGCGTCCGCGGGGGGTCAGCCCGATCCGACGAGCGGCGCGTTCGATGAGCCCGTCGTCGACCAGGGTGTCGAGTCGGTGCAGTTCGTCCGCGAAATAGTCGTCGAAATCGATTCCGAAGCGCCGCTCGACCGCATCGACGTCGATCGCGTTGTCGCACATGATACGATGGATCACGTCGCGTCTCACGACATCGTCGTCGGTCATCGCAACGCCGCGATGCAGCGGGAGACGTCCCTCGTCGAGCATCGCCGAATACAGCGACAGCGTTTTCTGGTTCTGAACGTAGAGCCGGCCGAGCTGACCGATCGCGCTCACGCCGAGGCTCACGAGATCACGGCTCGCGTGGGTCGTATATCCCTGGAAGGTGCGGTGCATCGTGCCGTTCGCCTGCGCACGGGCGAGCGAATCGCCGGGCAGCGCGAAGTGGTCCATGCCGATGTACAGGTATCCGGCGGCGGTCAGCGTGTCGATCGCGAGCTTCAGCAACTCGAGCCGCACCGCCGGGCCCGGCAGGTCGGTCGCGACGATCTTGCGCTGCGCCTTGAAGGTCTGCGGCATGTGGGCGTAGCCGTAGACCGCAAGCCGGTCCGGCCGTTGGGCGACGACCGCGTCGAGAGTCGCGGCGAAGGTCTGCGGCGTTTGCTTCGGCAGGCCGTAGATCAGGTCGAAGTTCAGCGATCGCAGGCCGAGCCCGCGTGCGGTATCGACGAGGCGCGTCACGGTGTCGATCGGCTGGAATCGGTTGATCGCGCGCTGGACCTCGGGGTCGTAGTCCTGGACGCCGAGACTCACGCGGTTGAAGCCGAGTTCGACCAGCGCCCCGAGGCGCGGCGGATCGACCGTACGCGGATCGATCTCGATCGAATAGTCGCGGGTCGCTGCCCGCGTCAGCCGGAAGTGCCGGTCGATCACGTTCATCACCGACGCCAGCCGGTCCTGGCTCAGGAACGTCGGCGTGCCGCCGCCGAAGTGCAGCTGCTCGACTTCGCGCGTCCGGTCGAAATGGCGGCTCCGCAGCTCGATCTCGCGCGCGAGGCGCTCCAGATAGGCGTCCGCCTGGTCCATCTGGCGGGTGATGATCTTGTTGCAACCGCAATAGAAGCAGGGACTCTGGCAGAACGGAATGTGCACGTACACGGACAGCGGGGCTTTCGCGAGCGCGCCGGGGCTGCTCGCGGCGGCTTCCGCATACGCGGGCAGCCCGATGCCGTCGTGGAACTGAACCGCGGTCGGATACGAGGTGTAACGCGGCCCCTCGCGATCGTAACGCCTCATCAATTCGTCGTCGAACAGCACGTCGGTCGTCATTCGGCCCGCCTCCCGCGCCACCGCGCCGGGGATACTCGCCGTATTGTACCGCCGCCGATCCGGTCCATCTGCGGGAGACTACTTAGAGGGACCCGGTGCGCCCCGTATGGGCGCGGGCATCCGGGTCGTCTACGATTCCCGGGGTCTCGGGAAACCCAGCGGAGAATCGTCGGACATGAGCGACCTGGTACGTGGAGCGATCACGCTCGCGCTGATGGTGGGGTTCGTCGTCTACGCATCGCGCCGGGCCGGCAAGTCGCCCTGAGGCGCCTCCGCACGCGGACCGCGCGCCCGCCGGGATCACTCGGCGATCATCATGTGCAGTTTGACCAGGTGCGCGACTGAACGCGCACCCATCTTGTCCATGACCTTCGCGCGGTGGATCTCGACCGTGCGTTCGCTCAGGCCGAGATCGATCGCGATCACCTTGTTCGCACCGCCCTCGACCACCAGATCCATGACCTGGCGTTCCCGCGGCGTCAGGGTTTCCAGCCGCTTCAGCACTTCCGCGCGGCGCGCGAGATCCTGCCGGTTCTCGGCATCGTGGCGCAGCGCGTGGTTCACCTTGTCGAGCAGGTCCTGTTCGCGGAACGGCTTCTGGATGAACTCGAACGCGCCGGCCTTCATCGCCTGAACCGCCATCGGCACGTCCCCGTGTCCCGTGATGAAGATCACCGGCAGCATGCACCCGGTCTGGTTCAGCTGCTGCTGTAGTTCCAGGCCGCTCATTTCAGGCATCCGGATGTCGAGCACGAGGCAGCCGGGCTCGTCGGGCTTCAGGTTCGCGAGGAACTCGCTCGGGCGGGCGTACGCGCGGGTGTCGAAACCGACCGTGCCGAGCAGCAGCGTCAGCGCGCGCCGCATGCCGTCGTCGTCGTCGACCACGTAGATCGTGCCCCTCGCGTTCTGCGTCTCCGTGGGTTTCGTCATCCCGACTCCTCGTCAGTTGGCCGCGGCTGGCAGGCGGAACCAGAAACGGCTCCCGTCCTGGGGGTGCAATTCGAATCCTATCGTACCTTCATGGGCTTCGATGATCGCGCGGCTCGACGCCAGACCGAGCCCGGTGCCGCGCGCCTTGGTCGTGAAGAACGGGCGGAACAGCTGTTCACGGATCTGCGGCGCGATGCCCGCGCCGGTGTCGAACACGCTGGTCTCGACCGCGTAGCGGTCACCGGTCACCACGATCCGTACCCGCGGCTGCGCCTCGGCGGCGTGCTCGACCGACGCGTCGAACGCGTTCTGCACCAGGGCGAACAGCACGTGTTGAACCTTCAGGCGGTCGATCGGCACCTCGGGCAGACCGGGTCGCGCCTCGGTGATCTCGAGCGTGCCGTGTGCGCGCAGCGCGAGCATCTCGAGCACCGGTCGCAACTCCTCGACCACCTCCGGCATCCGGCAGGTCTCGCGGGTCGCCGGTTCGTACTCGAACAGGCTGCGGATCCGGCGGATGCCTGCGCCGGCCCCGAGCGCCTCCTGGCTGATTTGCCGGAACACGTCGAGTGCGGGTGCGAGCAGCGGGTCGGCGCGGTTCAGCATCCGTTCCCCGGCTTGTGCGAAGGTCGCGATCGCGCCGAGCGGCTGATTGAGCTCGTGAGCGATCCCGCTCGCCATTTCGGCGAGCGCTGAGATCCGCGCGATCTCCATCAATTGGTTGAGGATCGCGCCCGACTCCGCCGCGGGCGGTTTACTGTCCATCGCTGCACCTTAAGTACTGACCCAGGCAAGACTGACGGCTCCGGCGTCCCGACGCCGGCACCCCCGAGAATCGACTCCAGAAATGATTTTCAGCCAACCACCGGGCTGACAGAGTGCCGAATTCGTCGGCCCGGCGCAGCCGCGGGTTTCACGGATCCGCTTGCGCCTCACCCTTATGGGTCCCGGGCCGGCGGCAGATCGGGTAAACTGAAACGATAGCCCGGCAGTTCGGGCCACCGAGCCCGGCGGCCCTGCAGCGGACGCGACCAACCCATGAGTGACATAGCCGCGCTGTCACGACAGCTGTTGCATTTCAGCCCGGACGCGCTGATCGCCGTCGATTCGCGCGGGGTGATCCGATTTGCGAACGAGACGGCGCGTGCCGTGCTCGGCTATGCGCCCGAGGCCCTGGTCGGTCGGTCCCTCGACGTGCTCCTGCCGGAACGGTTCCGCGAGCGTCATGCGAACCACGTGGCCGAGTTCCACCAGGATCCCCAGAGCCGGGAGATGGGGAGCCGGGTCTCGGACCTCTACGCCCGCCGCGCGGACGGCTCGGAGTTCCCGGCGGGAATCCGCCTCGCGCCGTTCGAGTGGCAGGGAGAGCGCTACGTTGCGGCCGCGATTCGGGACGCGACCGAGCGGCGGTCGGTGCGGGACGCACTGGTCGCGGCCCGAGCGGAGGCCGAGCGCGCGAACCGCGCGAAGAGTCGCTTCCTCGCGACCGCGAGCCACGACCTGCGCCAGCCGATGCAAACGATCCGGCTGCTGAACGCCGCGATGCGCCGGCTCGCGAACGGCTGTCCGGACATCGAGGATTTGTTGCACCGCGAGGAACTCGCGATCGATGCGGCCACGCGGTTGCTGGACGGGCTCCTCGACGTGAGCCGCCTGGAGTCGGGGGCGATCAAGCCGCAGCTCGACGACGTGTCGCTCGCCTCCGTGTTCGCGGACCTGCATCGCGAGTTCGACTCCGTCGCAGCCGCGAAAGCGCTGCGCCTCGAGTTCTCCCGACCCGACGCGACCTTGTCGACCGACCGCCTGCTGTTCACCCAGTTGTTGCAGAACCTGATCGGCAATGCGCTGAAGTACACCGAGCGGGGCGGCGTCCGGGTCATGGCGCGGATCGATCCGCAACACCTCGACATCGGCGTCGAGGACACCGGGATCGGAATCCCGGCCGACAAGCTCGAGCGCATCTTCGACGAGTATTATCAGGTCGACCGGGCCGGAGCGCCGCGTCTCGGCGTCGGTCTCGGGCTCGCGATCGTGCGCGAGGTGGCCCGGCTCCTCGGCTATCAGGTGATCGTGCGCTCGACCGTCGGCGAGGGAACCCACGTCGTGGTGCGCATCGCGCGCGAGGCCCTGCGCTCGGAAGGTTCGGGTGCGACGCCCGCCGGACTCGACCCGACGATCGTCGATCCTGCGGCGCGGGGCCGTCTGCTGCTGGTCGAGGACAATGCCTCGGTCCGTACCGCGACCGAACTGTTCCTGACGGTCGCGGGTTACCGGGTCCTCAGCGCCGGGTCTCCCGGCGAGGCGCTCGCGCTCGCCCCGCAGCTGCGCGCGGGCGACCTGCTGCTCGCCGATTATCGGCTCGGCGCCGAGATGACCGGGATCGACCTGCTGCACCACTTGCGTGAAACGCTCGGCTGGGAACTGCCCGCGATCCTGTTGAGCGGCGACCTCGATTCGCTGCTCCGGGGCGTCAGGGCGCCGATCCGGTCGTGCCGGTTCCTGGGCAAGCCGGTCGACACCGGCGCGCTGACCGCAGCGATTACCGCACTCGGCGATCCCCCGGTCGCCGCGGACGGGACTGGCGGATGAGAGGCGCCTCGGTTCAGACGATTTCGGCGGCGGCGAGTTCCAGCAGCCAGTCCCGGAAGGACTCGACTTCGCGGCGCACGCGGCGCGCCCGTTCGGGCATGACGACGAAATACGAGCGGCGGTCGCGGAATTCCCGGTCGATCACCGTGACCAGCCGGCCGGTGCGCAGGTACGGCGCCGCGAAGATCCGGTGCGCGAGCGCGCAGCCCATGCCGTTCGCGGCGAGTTCTAGCGCGGCGACCGAGGTGTCCACGGTCGGCCCGCGCGGCGTTCCGGCGTCGCGCAGGCCCAGTTCGCGTTGCACGCTCAGCCAGTGATCCTCGTAGCCCATGATGTGGATCGGATGCCGCGCGAGCAGCGCGACCGACCCGGCCTCGCCGCGGGTCTCGCCGTTGGCCTCGCGCCGCAGCGTCGGGCTGCAGACCGCGAGGATTCCCTGGTTCAGGAAGCGCTCCGAGCGATAGCCGAGCCAATGACCATCGCCATATCGAATCTCGAGGTCGGTCGACTCGTCGGGCGAGGCGTTGTCCCAGACCACGGAGCACAGCCGCACGTCGATCGACGGATGCGCCGCGGCGAACGACGGCAAGTGGGGCGCGAGCCACAGCGCGGCGAGGCTCACCGGCGCGTGCACCGTGATCTGCGCCCGCGCGTCGCCGCCGAACAGGCCGATCGTCGAGTCCGCGAGTTCCTCGAACGCCTTGCGGACGGGCGGCAGGTAGGCGACCCCCATCGCGGTCAGGCGCACGCCGCGCGGCAGCCGTTCGAACAGGGCGAACCCGAGGTGGCGTTCGAGCGCGCGGATCTGGTAGCCGATCGCGCCCGACGTGAGATTCAGCTCCGCCGCAGCGGCGCTGAAGCTCGAGGTCCGCGCCGCGGCCTCGAACGCGCGCAGCCAGGTCAAGGTCGGCAAGCCGACCACCGGTTTGGTCCGATTCACGGGGGATGCTCGAAAAAAAACCGGGGCTAAGCTATCAAAATATTCGTTTGTCTGTCGAGCAAGGCTCAATTTATCGTCGTCATCCGCCATCGGGAGCCCGTCTCATCGCATGAAAACACACGCACAGATCGTCATCGTCGGCGGCGGCATCATGGGTGCCAGCCTCGCCTATCACCTCGCGCTCGAAGGCGCGACCGACACGGTCATCGTCGAGAAGCACGAG
>JAJXYU010000278.1 GCA_021780395.1 Pseudomonadota bacterium | reverse complement strand
GTGCAAGGCGCGCTGAACCGCGACTACACCCTCGTGCTCGGGATGGTGATCGTGTACTCGACGCTGCTGATCGCGATGGGCCTCGTGGTCGACCTGCTGATCGCCGCGCTCGATCCGCGGATCCGGCTCGAGGCATGAATCCGCCCCCGGATGGGCGCGCCCCGCGGGCGTCCGGTGTCTGGCGCGATGCGCTGCGGCGGCTCGGCCGCTCGCGCGCCGCGCTCGGCGCGGCGTCGGCGCTCGCGTTCCTGGTCGTGCTCGCGATCTTGGGGCCGCACCTGAACCCGAACCGCTACGATGCGATCGACTGGTCATGCATCGCGATGCCGCCCGGCCTCGAGCACGCGCACTGGTGGGGCACCGATGCGCTCGGCCGCGACCTGTTCGTGCGGACCCTGCTCGGCACCCGGATCTCGCTCGCGGTGGGCCTGCTCGCGACCCTCGTGAGCCTGCTGGTCGGCATCGTCTACGGCGCGGTCGCCGGGTATGCGGGCGGGAGCGTCGATCACCTGATGATGCGGGTGATCGAGATCCTCGCCGGACTGCCGCTGATCTTCTTCGTGATCCTGCTGACCGTGGTGTTCGGGCGCAGCGAATACCTGCTGTTCGCGGCGATCGGCGCGATCGGCTGGCTGACGATGGCCCGGATCGTGCGCGGCCAGACGCTGGCGATCCGCGAGCGCGAGTTCATCCAGGCGGCGGTCGCGACCGGCGCGGGCCCGGTCCGGATCCTGTTCCGGCACGTGGTGCCGAACGTGATCGGTCCGGTGATCGTGTACGCGACCCTCACCGTGCCGCAGATCATCCTGTTCGAGAGCTTCCTGAGCTTCCTCGGACTCGGGATCCAGGAGCCGCAGGCGAGCCTCGGGACCCTGATCGCGTCGGGCGCGTCCGAGATGGAGTCGGCGCCGTGGATGCTGCTGATCCCGAGCGCGGTGCTCGCGATCCTGCTGATCTCCTTCCACCTGCTCGGCGACGCGCTGCGCGACGCGCTCGACGTCGGTGACCTGTGAGCGCCGAACCGGTCCTGGTGGTGGAGGACCTGCGGGTCGAGCATCCCGGCCGCGGGGGGGCGGTCGAGGCGGTGCGCGACGTGTCGCTCAGCGTCGGCGCGGGCGAGTGCGTCGGGATCGTCGGCGAGTCCGGTTCCGGCAAGACCCAGCTGTGCCTCGCCCTGATGGGCCTGCTGCCGCCGAGCGCGCGGATCGACGGCGCGGTGCGCTTCGCCGGTGCGCCCGGGGGGGCGGCACGCGCGGTGCGCGGCGAGCGCATCGCGATGGTGTTCCAGGATCCGCAGACCGCGCTGACGCCGCACCTGCGGATCGGTTCGCAGATGAGCGAGGTCCTCGTCCACCACCGCCGATCGTCCGGCGCGCGCGCGCGCGAGGCGGCGCGCGCGATGCTCGCGCGGGTCGGCATCCCCGACCCCGCGGGCTGCCTGCGCCGCTACCCGCACGAACTCTCCGGCGGGATGCGCCAGCGGGTGCTGATCGCGATGAGCCTGTTGTGCGGGCCGCAGCTGCTCGTCGCCGACGAGCCGACCACCGCGCTCGACGTCACCGTGCAGGCGCAGGTGCTCGAGCTGCTCGCGCGGCTTCGCCGCGAGCAGCGCATGGCGATCCTGCTGGTCAGTCACGATCTCGCGGTGGTCGCCGGCCTCGCGGCGCGGATCGTGGTGATGTACGCGGGGCGCGTCGTCGAGGAAGCCCCGGCGGAGGCTTTGTTCCACGGTCCGCGCCATCCGTACACGGCCGCGCTGATCGCGTGCGCGCCGAACGCCGATGGGCCGATTCCCGCACGGATGGCGACCTTGCCTGGCCAGCCGCCGGGCGCCGCGGAGCGCTTCACGGGCTGTCCGTTCGCCGCCCGCTGCGATCGCTCGTCCGAGCGCTGCCGGCGCGAGCCGCCGCCGATGACCGCTTTCGACGACGGGCGCCGGTTCGCGTGCCACGACCCGCTGCCCGCATGATCCCCGCGGACCCCATGCGCCCCGTGGCCGCGCCCTCGCCGTTGCTCGAGGCGCGGGGTTTGCGGGTCGAGTATCAGGTGTCGCGCGGGTTCGTCGCGCGCGAGCGCGTGATCGCGGTCGACGACGTCGGCTGCACGCTCGCCGCGGGCGAGACGCTCGGTCTCGTCGGCGAGTCCGGTTCCGGCAAGTCGACGCTCGCGCGCGCGATCCTGCGGCTCGTACCGGTCGCGGCCGGTCGGGTGCTGTGGCGCGGCGAGGACCTGCTGCGCTGGGACCGGCGCCGGCTGCGCGAACGGCGTCGCGGGATGCAGATCGTGTTCCAGGATCCGTTCGCGAGCCTCGATCCACGGATGACCGTCGTCGAGACGCTCGAGGAGCCGCTGCGGATCTTCGAGCCGGCTCTCGCCCGGCGCGAGCGCCGCGAGCGCGCGCGGCGCTCGCTCGAGCGGGTCGGTCTCGGCGCCGATGCGATGCACCGCTACCCGCACGCGTTCAGCGGCGGCCAGTGCCAGCGGATCGGTATCGCGCGGGCGATGATGAGCGCGCCGCAACTGCTGGTGTGCGACGAGCCGGTCAGCGCGCTCGACGTGTCGATCCAGGGGCAGATCGTGAACCTCCTGGCCGACCTGCAGCGCGAGTCGCGGATCGCGCTGCTGTTCATCAGCCACAACCTCTCGGTCGTGCGGCAGCTGAGTCACCGGGTGCTGGTGATGTACCGCGGGCGCTTGGTCGAGACGGCGACCCGCGAGGCGCTGTTCGCCGCGCCCCGGCATCCCTATACACGCGCGCTGCTCG
>JAJXYU010000017.1 GCA_021780395.1 Pseudomonadota bacterium | reverse complement strand
GGCCCGATCGCGATCGGCGCGCGTCGCACCGGGTTCCATTCCTGCGCCCGCGCGCTCGCCACGGCGAGCAACACCATCAGGCTCCCGGCCCACCAGCCGATCGGTCTCGTCACCATGTCGACTCCGCCCAGCATCCCCGCCCGCATTCTAGTACAATGCCGGCATTCCCCGACGATCGTTTTGCGAAGGATGGTGCCATGTACGACGAGCGCAAATTCTACATCGACGGCCGCTGGGTCGACCCGGTCGAGCCGAAGACCTTCGAGGTGATCAATCCCGCGACCGAAGCCGTCGCCGGCACGATCTCGATGGGCGGCCCGAAGGACGTCGATCTCGCGGTCGCGGCCGCGCGGCGCGCATTCGACGAGTTCTCGCGGACGACGCCCGCGGAACGCCTCGCGCTGCTCGAGCGGATGCTGGAACGCTACCAGGCGCACTACGAGGAGATCGCGACCGCGATCTCGGTCGAGATGGGCGCGCCGATCACGCTCGCGAAGGGCTCTCAGGCGGGCTGCGGCACCGGCCACCTGGGCGCGATGATCGAGGTGATGAAGACGTTCCGGTTCGAGGAGATGCGCGGCAAGACGCGGATCACCCTCGAGCCGGTCGGCGTGTGTGCGCTGATCACGCCGTGGAACTGGCCGGTGAACCAGGTCGCCGCGAAGGTCGTGCCGGCGTTCGCGGCCGGTTGCACGATGGTGCTGAAGCCTTCCGAGTTCTCGCCGTTCAGCGCGATCCTCTGGGCGAAGGTGATGCACGAGGCCGGCGTGCCGAAGGGCGTGTTCAACCTCGTGAACGGCGACGGCCCGAACGTCGGCGCCCCGCTCGCCTCGCATCCGGACGTCGACATGGTCGCGTTCACCGGATCGACCCGCGCCGGCACCGAGATCGCCAAGAGCGCCGCGGCGACCGTGAAGCGCGTCCAGCAGGAACTCGGCGGCAAGTCGCCGAACATCCTGCTGGAGGACGCGGATCTCGAGCGGGCGGTGAAGCGCAGCGTGCTGCACGTCTTCCAGAACACCGGTCAGTCCTGCAACGCGCCGACGCGGCTGCTGGTGCCGGAGTCGAAGCTCGCGGGGGTCGAAGCGCTCGCGCAGAAGATCGCCGCCGGCGTCATCGTCGGCGATCCCGCATCGCCGACCACGACCATGGGCCCGGTGGTCTCCAGGATCCAGTACGACCGCGTCCAGTCCTACATCCAGAAGGGCATCGCCGAGGGCGCGAAGCTGCTGGTCGGCGGGCCGGGCCGCCCCGAGGGCATCGCCAAGGGCTATTTCGTGCGGCCGACGATCTTCTCGAACGTGCGCAACGACATGACGATCGCGCGCGAGGAGATCTTCGGGCCGGTGCTCGCGATCCTGCCCTACAAGACCGAGGAGGAAGCGATCCGGGTCGCGAACGACACGCCGTACGGTCTCGCCGGCTACGTCTGGTCGCAAGACAACACGCATGCGCGTCGCGTCGCGAGCCGGATCAGGGCCGGTCAGGTCGCGATCAACGGCGCTTCCGGCGACTGGCAGACTCCGTTCGGCGGCTTCAAGATGTCCGGCAACGGCCGCGAGTACGGTGAGTACGGACTGCGCGACTTCCTCGAGACCAAGGCGATGATCGGAGTCGACGCCGCCTGAAGCCGGTGACGGCCGCAATGGGCGCCGCAGTCCCGACGCCGGCGCGCGAGGTCGTGCTGCGGCTCGAGGCGGTGTGCAAGCACTACCGGCCGGACCGGCCGGCGGTGCTCGACCGCGTCGATCTCGAAGTCGCCGCCGGCGAGTACGTCGCGATCATGGGCGAGTCGGGCGTCGGCAAGACGACGCTGCTGCACCTGATCGCCGGGCTCGATCGCCCGGATTCCGGGACGGCCTTGCTCGACGGCGTCGATCTCGCGACGCTCGACGACGACGCGCGAACCCTGCTGCGCCGCCGCTCGGTCGGCTTCGTGTTCCAGGCGTTCCACGTGCTGCCCTACCTGACCGTCCGCCAGAACGTCGAGCTGCCGCTGCGACTGCTCGGCGTCGGTGCCGCGGAACGCCGCGCGCGCACCGATCGGCTGCTCGACGCGCTCGGCATCGCGCCGCTCGCCGAGCGCCGTCCCCGTGAACTGTCCGGCGGCGAGATCCAGCGCATCGCGATCGCGCGCGCCCTCGTGCACGAACCGCGCATCGTGCTCGCCGACGAGCCGACCGGCAATCTCGATCCGGGCACCGCGAGCCGCACGCTCGCGCTGCTGCGTGCGCAGATCAAGGCGCACGCGACGGCCGCGGTGCTGATCACCCACTCACTCGCCGCCGCACGCACCGCGGACCGGATCCTCGTGCTCGACGCGCGCGGACTCTCGCCCCTCGAGGCACCTTGAGGGCGCACAGGTCCGCGATCGGCGCGGCGCTCGACGTGTGGCGTACCCTGCTCGCCTCGCAGTTGCGCGAGCAGCCGGCGCGCCTCGCGCTCGGCGTGCTCGCGATCGCGATCGGCGTCGCGCTCGCCTCGGCGATCTACCGGGTCAACGCGGTCGCGGTCGCGCAGTTCGACGGGGCCGCGCGCCGTCTGATCGGCGCGGCCGATCTGGTCGTGCGCGGATCCCGCACGGGCTTCGACGAGCGCTTGTTCGCCCGCCTCGCCCGCGACCCGCGGGTGCGCGCGGTGGATCCCGTGCTCGAGGTGTCCGCGGCGATCGCGGGCCGGCACAGGCCGCTGCGGGTGATCGGGATCGATCCGTTTCGCGCCGCCGCGTTCGGCGGACCGCTCCTCGGCGCGCTCGGCGCGTCCGC
>JAJXYU010000254.1 GCA_021780395.1 Pseudomonadota bacterium | reverse complement strand
GAGGACAGCGTCGACGACGGCGCCGCGACCGGCGGCGCGCCGGCGCTCGGCGAGTCGGCCGCGCGTTGCGCCGCGCGCTCGAGCACGCTCGTCGGCGCACTCGAGGTCTTCGTACCGAGGTACGCGAGCGTGAGGCTGGTGGCGAAGAACAGCGCCGCGAACACCCCGGTCAGCTTGGAGAACAGCGTGGAGGTGCCACGCGCGCCGAACACGGTACCCGAGGCACCCGCGCCGAATCCCGCACCCGCCTCGGCGCCCTTGCCTCGCTGCAACAGCACCAAGGTCACGATCAGTGCCGCGAGCAGCACGTGTAGAGCGAGCAACAATCCACGCAACATAAGCAATCTTCTCAATGACGAGCGGCAGCCGCCGCGCAAATTTCGTAAAACTCGTCCGCGACCAGCGACGCGCCGCCGACCAGTCCGCCGTCGACGTCGGGCATCGCGAAGAGCTCGACCGCGTTCGCGGCCTTGACGCTGCCTCCGTACAGGATCCGCGTCGCGGCGGCGATTCTAGCATCTTGTTCCGCGAGGCGGCGCCGGATGAAATCGTGGACCGCCTGAGCCTGTTCGGGCGAGGCGTTGCGGCCGGTGCCGATCGCCCAGACCGGCTCGTACGCGACGATCGCCCGCTCGAACGGCGCGACGCCGTGCATCGCGAGCACCGCATCGAGCTGCCGCGCGACCACCGCCTCGGTGCGATTCGCCTCGCGCTCCTCGAGCGTTTCGCCGACGCACAACACCGGCGTCAAGTCGCCGGCGAGCGCCGCGCCGAACTTGCGCGCGACGAGCGCATCGTCCTCGTGATACCAGCGGCGCCGCTCCGAATGCCCGACGATCACCAGCGTGCAGGCGACGTCCTTCAGCATCGTCGCGGCGACCTCGCCGGTGAATGCCCCACCCGGCTCCGCGCACAGGTCCTGCGCGCCGACCGAGATCGAGGTCCCCCGCAGACGGCGCGCGACCTCGGCGACGTACACGAACGGCGGGAAGACGGCGACGTCGATCGGCCATTCGGGTTGCAACCGCAACTCGAGCTCGGCGAGCAAGGTCGCGATCGCGGACTCGCTGCCGTGCATTTTCCAGTTGCCCGCGACCATTGGACGACGCATACGCACTCACCTCGGCGCTGTTGCCGGCGGGAAAGGCGGCGAAGAGTAGCTTCGCGGACCGCGAACTGCAAGCCGGGTCGCGATCCGGCGCGGGGAGCGCACCGGCGCGCGTCAATGCGCGCGCGCCGCCCGTTCGACCGCGTCCGCGATCTCCTGTGCGGCCCGCTTCACCATCGAGGCATCGTGACCCTCGACCATCACGCGGATCACGGGTTCGGTTCCCGACGCCCGCAGGACCACGCGCCCGCGTCCGTCGAAGCGCCGCTGCGCGCGCTCGGCGACTGCGCACACCGCGTCGTCCGCGGTCGGATCGAAGCGACGTTCGACCTTCACGTTCAGCATCACCTGCGGATATTTCGGCATCGGCGCCGCGAGTTCGGCGAGCGCCGCACCGGTGCGCTTCATCACCGCGAGCACCTGCAGCGCGCTGATCAGACCGTCGCCGGTGGTCGTCTTGTCGAGGCACAGGATATGCCCCGAGGTCTCCCCGCCGAGCGTGCCGCCGGTCTCGTGCAGCGCCGCGAGCACGTAGCGATCGCCGACCGCGGTGCGCCGAAACTCGATCCCGCGCTCCCCGAGCGCCTGCTCCAGGCCAAGGTTGCTCATGACCGTGCCGACGACGGGCCCCTGCAGATCACCCGCGGCACGCCGCGCCGACGCGAGGATGTACAGCAATTGGTCCCCATCGACCACGCGCCCCAGCGCATCGATCATCACCACCCGATCCCCATCGCCGTCGAGCGCGATCCCGACGTCGGCGCGCACCCCAGGGACGGTGAGCTGCAGCAACTCCGGCGAAGTCGACCCGCAGGCGTCGTTGATGTTGCGGCCGTTCGGCGAGCACCCGATCGGGACGATCTCGGCGCCGAGATCCGCGAGCACCCGCGGCGCGACCTTGTACGCCGCCCCGTTCGCGCAGTCGATGACGAGCTTGAACCCGCCGAGATCCATCCCCGGGGGAATCGTCGAAGCGCAGAAGTTCTGGTACTGCTGGCGGCTGTCGTCGATCCGGGTCGCGCGGCCCAGGTTCCGCGACGGGCGCGTGATTACGGGTTCGTCGAGCAGCGCCTCGATACGTCGTTCGACCTCGTCCGAGAGCTTCGTGCCGGCCGCATCGAAGAACTTGATGCCATTGTCGTGGTACGGATTGTGCGACGCGCTGATCACGACACCGAAGTGGCAGCCGAGGCGTTGGGTCATGTACGCGATCCCGGGGGTCGGCAACGGGCCGATCAGTTGCACGTCGACCCCGGCCGCGACGAAACCCGCCTCGAGCGCGGACTCGAACAGATACCCCGAGAGGCGCGTATCCTTGCCGATCAGCACGCGCCCGCCGGTGGGCGCGAGCACACGCGCCGCCGCACTCGCGAGCCGCAACGCGAAATCGACCGTCATCGGACACTCGCCGACGACGCCGCGGACGCCGTCCGTACCGAAGTATCGGTTGCCCATGCCTGCCTCTCCTCTCATTCTCCCTGCAACACGGCATCGACCATGCGAATCGCGTCGAGCGTCGGGGCGACGTCGTGCGTACGCACGATCCGCGCGCCACCGGCGACCGTCAGCGCGGCGAGGCCGAGACCCCCGTACAGGCGCTCCCCGACCTCGCGGCCGAGCACCCGCCCGATGAAGCTCTTGCGCGACACGCCCACGAGCA
>JAJXYU010000242.1 GCA_021780395.1 Pseudomonadota bacterium | reverse complement strand
TCAACCCGGCAACCTGCGTCTGCTGGCGGGGAAACCGGGCCAGGCCGAGGCTCATCACGAACGGGTAATAGATGCTGCAGGCGGCGCCTGCGAGCGCAAATGCGCCGACCAGGGTCCAGGCGCCCGACAGGGACGGCAGCATCGCAAAGCAGAGCGCGATGCCGACCGCGGACGCGAACAGGAGGGAACGCCGCGAAATCCAGCGCTCGGGCAATGGCGCCAGGAGTATTCGGAACAACGTCATGCTCGCCCAGAAGCCGCTCAGCGCCAGCAATCCCATCCGATCGCCGAGATGCTTGTCGGTGCTCAGATAGACGCTCGACCAGCTGCTGAAGCTGCCCTCGCAGACGGCATAGATGAGCACGATCGAGACGAACGGCGTGAGTCCGCGCACCCAGAATGCGGCGCCGTCGTCGTCGTTGGTCTCCGGCAAGCGCGGCAGGATCGCGCAGGCGAATCCCGCGGCGAGCAGCATCGGCCAGGCGCCCAGGTCGATCGCGCTGCGGAACCGCGTCAGCAGGTACGGTGACAGGGCGGTGGCGCCGCCGATGACCGCGTTGAGCAGCGTGATGGATGCGCTGGCGGATTTGCTGAAGAAGTTCGCCGAGTAGTGGTTGATCGCGGAGAGCGTCCATCCGAAGCCGATTCCGAGCAGCAGGGTTTCCGCGAGTATCAGCGCGTAGGCGAGCTGCCGATCCGCGTGCGTCGCCAAGAGCAGCAGCACCATGGCCAGCAGGTTCGTGAGCAGGCCCAGTCGGAACAAGCGTCCCATGCCGAGGACCCGTTGGACCCAGCCGGCGGCGCTTGCGCCGATGACGGCCCCGGCCGTCTGCGGCAGGAACAGCAAGGCGTAGGCCGCGCTGCTGAAGTGGTACGGCGCGGCCGTCAAAGTATTGCCGAGCGCCGGAATCAGCACGAAGTCGCTGCCCTGCAGAAACCCGGCCAGATAGATGATCGCGATGAACAGCGGTCGGCGGGACATCGCGCGAATTTCAGCCGACTGCACTGAATGTCCGTCGCGTCGCAGGCCGGTTCGGCGCGGCGGCGCGCTCACGGCGTCGTGGCCACGATCGCGTACCCCTGCTCCTGAGCGCGATTGACCGCGACGATGCCGGAGGCCATCAGGACTCCTCCGGGGATCAGGTTGTCCTTCAGTTCCCGCTCGACGTTCGCCGGTTCGCCGCCGGTTCCGGCGAGGATCTTTGCGAGATACGCGGTGGCCGCGCCACACACGGCGAAGCGGGCACCTTTCGCCTGGAGACCCGCCAACGTCGGCTCGCGATTCGCGCCGTGGCTGCCCGGATCAGATCCCCGGGTTGGTGCCGCTGCGCCCAGCAGCGGATTGCCATGGACCGCGCGGATCGCGTTCTCGCCCGAGAGCCGGAGTTTCTCCGCGAATGCGCTACCGTATCGGGACCAGACGGCGTCGTTGTACCCGAATGGCGTCGCCAGGTGGCGCAGCACGATCACCACGCCGAGCGTCTCCGGGCCGAGGTGATACCCGCTCGCGTTGGACGCGTAGAACCCGTCCGCCACGGCCACCGCTTCCGCCGCCGCGGCGGCCGACGCGGAGTCGACCACGAGCCGATGCCGGGTGCCGGACTTGTCGAGCCACGCGTCTTGGGGCTCGAGGGCGGGTCGCCAGAACGCGCTCCCGGTGCCTGCAAGGGCCGATGGCGCTTGTGTCGCGGCCATGAGTCCGGCGGCCAGCACGCTCCCGCCGACGATCGTCCGGCGATTGTAAGTCGGTTCGCTCATTCACCCGTTCCTCCGTTCAGGCGGCGATCGCGTCGCACGGCACGGCTCGATCCTACTTCGAATCGTCGAGCGGCGCTCGTACCGGGCGCAGGGCGGGGCAGGCCGCTTCTTCCGTCTACGCGATGAGGTAGACTGGCGTTGCGATGAACGCGGATTTTTGCCTCGACCGACCGCCGCGCCGTTTCCGTGGAACACGGTCGTCGATCCTGGGTTCGCTGCTGCTGCTGAGCCTGTTCGCTACCGTGGCCAACGCGATCGAAGAACCGAAGTACACCGTGGTGCGGCACTACGCGGGATTCGAAGTCCGCGAGTACGCGCCGTACGTCGTCGCGGAGGTGCTCGTTCCGGGCCCCGCCGCCCAGGCTGGGAATCAGGGATTTCGAATCTTGGCGGGGTACATCTTCGGCAAGAATCACGGTGAGCGGCGGATCGCGATGACCGCGCCGGTGATCCAAACGCCCGGACCGACCAAGATCGCGATGACCGCGCCGGTGATGCAGACGGCGGCGCAGGGCGAGTTCCTGGTTCAATTCACCATGCCCAGGCAGTACACCCTGAACACCCTGCCCGAGCCCGTGGACCCGCGAGTGACGTTGCGGCAAGTCCCGGGTGGCCGTTTCGCCGTGATTCGTTATTCGGGGACCTGGTCCGAGCGCAACTATCGGCAACACCTCGAGGAATTGCGCCGAGACGTGACGGCGGCGGGCCTGCGCACGACCGGGAACCCGATCTACGCGCGTTACAACCCGCCGTTCGTCCCGTGGTTCATGCGACGCAATGAGATATGGTTGAAGCTGCCGTAGACTCGAACCGCCCGCCCCGCGAGGTGTCGAGCGTCGGCGGTTCGTGGAGGTTATAGAGTGGCCGAGTCCGAGTACACGCCGCCGAAAGTCTGGGTCTGGACCAAGCCGAGCGGCGGACGGTTTGCCAGCATCAATCGTCCGATTGCCGGGCCGACGCATGACGAGGACCTGCCGGTCGGCCGCCATCCGTTGCAGCTGTACTCGTTGGGCACGCCGAATGGCGTCAAGGTCACGATCATGCTCGAGGAACTCCTCGCGCTCGGACACGCCGGCGCCGAGTACGACGCCTGGCTGATCCGGATCGCCGACGGCGATCAATTCGGCAGCGGTTTCGTCGCGGTGAATCCGAATTCGAAGATTCCGGCGATGGTCGATCGGAGCGGCGCACGGCCGATCCGGGTGTTCGAGTCCGCGTCGATCCTGGTCTATCTCGCCGAGAAGTTCGGTGCGTTCCTGCCGACGGACGGGGCGGCGCGCGCCGAGTGCTTCTCATGGTTGTTCTGGCAGGTCGGCAGCGCGCCCTACCTCGGTGGCGGATTCGGGCATTTCTATGCCTACGCGCCGACGAAGATCGAATATGCGATCGACCGATTCGCAATGGAGGTGAAACGTCAGCTCGACGTGCTCGATCGGCGTCTCGCCGAGAGCGAGTACGTCGCGGGGCCCGGCTACACCATCGCCGACATGGCGATATTTCCCTGGTACGGCGGGCTCGTGAAGGGCTGGCTCTACGACGCCGCGGAATTCCTGAGCGTCCACGAATACCGCCACGTCGAGCGATGGGCGGAGCGGCTGTACGCACGGCCCGCGGTGCAGCGCGGGCGCATGGTCAACCGAACGAGCGGCGAGCCCGCGAGCCAGCTGCACGAGCGCCACGATGCGCGAGACTTCGAGACGCATACCCAGGACAAGCTGCCGGCCGTCGGCCGAGCGACATCCCGTTCGTGATCCTCGAGGCGGATCGCGCACCGGTTCCGGTCATCAAGTCAAATCACTGCGAGGAACATCCATGTCGATTCAACCGAGAAATCACGGTCGTGTGAAGATTCCGCTGAAGTCCCGATACGAGAACTACATCGGTGGCAAGTGGGTGCCGCCGGTGAAGGGACAGTACTTCACGAACACCACGCCGGTGACCGGCGCGGCGTTGTGCGAGGTGCCGCGCTCGGGCGCCGAGGACATCGAGTTGGCGCTCGATGCGGCGCATGCGGCGAAGGTGGCCTGGGGCAAGACCTCCCCGGCGGAGCGCGCGGTGATGATGAACCGGATCGCCGACCGGATGCTGGAGAAGCTCGAGTACCTCGCGACCATCGAGACCTGGGACAACGGCAAGCCGATCCGCGAGACCCTGGCGGCCGATCTGCCGCTCGCGATCGATCATTGGCGCTATTTCGCGGGCTGCATCCGGGCGCAGGAGGGCAATCTCAGCCAGATCGACGACGACACGGTCGCGTATCACTTCCACGAGCCGCTCGGGGTCGTCGGGCAGATCATCCCGTGGAATTTCCCGCTGTTGATGGCGACCTGGAAACTGGCGCCGGCGGTCGCGGCCGGCAACTGCGTCGTGCTGAAGCCCGCCGAGCAGACGCCACTGTCGATCCTGCTGCTGATGGAGGTGATCGGCGATCTGCTGCCGCCCGGCGTCGTGAACGTGGTGAACGGATTCGGCGTCGAGGCGGGCAAGCCGCTCGCGTCGAGCCCGCGCATCGCCAAGATCGCGTTCACCGGCGAGACGACGACGGGGCGGCTGATCATGCAATATGCCGCGCAGAACCTGATTCCGGTGACGCTCGAGCTCGGCGGCAAGTCGCCGAACGTCTTCTTCGAGGACGTCTGCCGTCAGGACGACGACTTCTTCGACAAGGCGATCGAGGGCTTCGTGATGTTCGCGCTCAACCAGGGCGAAGTCTGCACCTGTCCGTCGCGCGCACTGATCCAGGCGTCTATCTACGACCGGTTCATGGAACGCGCCTTGCAGCGGGTGGGGCAGATCACGCAGGGCGATCCGCTCGACCCCGCGACCATGATCGGCGCGCAGGCCTCGCAGGAGCAGCTCGAAAAGATCCTCTCCTACCTCGATCTCGGCAAGAAGGAGGGCGCGCAGTGCCTGACCGGCGGCGAGCGCAACGTGCTCGCCGGCGATCTGAAGGACGGGTACTACATCAAGCCGACGGTGTTCAAGGGCCACAACCGCATGCGCATCTTCCAGGAGGAGATCTTCGGGCCGGTGGTGTCGGTCACCACGTTCAAGGATATGGACGAGGCGCTCGCGATCGCGAACGACACGCTCTACGGCCTCGGTGCCGGCGTGTGGTCGCGCGAGGCGAACGTGTGCTACCGGATGGGACGGGCCATTCGGGCCGGACGCGTGTGGACCAATTGCTACCATGCGTATCCGGCGCACGCCGCGTTCGGCGGCTACAAGCAATCGGGGATCGGGCGGGAGACGCACAAGATGATGCTCGACCACTACCAGCAGACGAAGAACCTGCTGGTCAGCTATTCGCCGAAGAAGCTCGGCTTCTTCTAAGGCCTGCGATGTCCGTGGACCGTGTCAGCGCCACCGATGCGGCGCTCGATCTGATCGCCAGATTGGTGGCGCTGCACGGCCCGTTGATGTTCCACCAGTCGGGGGGCTGCTGCGACGGCAGCGCCCCGATGTGCTACGCGCGCGGCGAACTGCAGGTCGGGGCGCAGGACGTGCTGCTCGGCGAGATCGGCGGCCAGCCGTTCTACATGAGCGCGGCCCAGTTCGAGTATTGGCGGCACACCCATCTGATCATCGACGTGGTAGCGGGGCGCGGCGGGATGTTCTCGCTCGAAGGTCCGCTCGGGATGCGGTTCCTGACCCGCTCGCGCTTGTTCACCGACGAGGAGGAAGCCGAGCTGCCGGCCGTGACGCACGGATCGGGGTGAACCGGGTTCGTCGCGGTCCCGCATCGCACCGGACCGCCTTCACCGGGCGTTCACCAGCAGGACGACGGCGAGCAGAATGCCGGCGGCGAGCCATACGGCCCGCCACCGCGACACGAAGTACGGCGCCGCGGCGGAAGATGCGGGCGCCTTGAAGCCGTGGATCATCGCGGGCACCAGATTCTCGCGGCGCGCGAACCCGTAGAACGCGACTGCGCACAGATGCACGCCGATCAGCACCAGCAACAGATGAAAATTGGTGGCGTGCCAGTGCGCGAAGCGCCGGCCGGTGTCGTACGAGACCCAGCGGGCCAGGGGTCCGGAGGCGACGCCATCGACATCGACGGCGAACAGGCCGAACGTCGTTTGACTCACCAGGAGCGCGAGCATCGCGAGCACGCTCACGGCTCCGAGCGGGTTGTGCCCGAGGGGCGTCGGCGCATCGTCGCCGCCACGACCCAGGAGCTTGCGCAGGTAGCGGAGCGTGGCCTTCGGGCCGCGGACGAAGTCGCTAAAAAGGGCCGTTTGCGAGCCCCAGATGCCCCATGCCAGTCGAAACCACACCACGCCGAGCATTGCGTATCCGGCGATGCGGTGCCACCGCAGGTGATCGCTCTTCGCCGCCCACCAGCAGAATCCGAACAGGCTCACGATCGCCCAATGCGAGAGCCGGGTCGGTCCGTCCCAGACCCGGACGCGTCGCGTGGCGGGTGCCTCGACGGCCGCGTCCATCTACCACCAGCTGCTGTGCGCGCGGAACCGGTGATGACAGCTCCCGCAGGCTTCGCCGAGCGCGCGCGCGCGCAGCCGTAAGGAGCCGGGATCGTGGCTGGGGACGGCCTGCGCCAGGTCTTGCGCGCGACTGGCGAGGGTCTTGGCGGCTGCCGCGAATGCCTGGGGCTGCGCCCAGATCTTCGCGCGTGCCCGGGTCTTGACCCCGTGACCGGGACCGCTGCCCGGCGGGAACCAGGTGGGTAGTGCCGTCGCGAGTCGTTCGATCTGGCTCGCATCGGTTGCGACCAGGTTCCAGTCGGGCTGCGCGCGTCCGATCTGCTCCCGGAGCGATTTGAAGGTCTTGCCGAGCGCGTGGAAATGTTCGTGTCGCGCGTGGATGAGTTGCGCGATCTGCGCGGGGCCTGGGTTGCCGGCGGCGCGGGCGCCTGCGGCGGCGCCGAGCAGGAGTGCAGCGCCGATCAGGGCCGATCGAAGGCGGCGGCCAGCGCCCCGGGTTGCAGTCGATCCGGTCGTCCGGTCATCACGGTCGGCGCGGTGGGTCAAGGCAGGTACTCCTGTGGCATCGATGTCGGTTGGTGAGCGTTTGCAATTGTCGTGCAATCGTATGTCGGATTCATGATCGGCGTTGCTTCCCCCGCCGGGGAAGCGGGGTATGACCACGCCGGCATCGGCGAGTTCCGCGCCGGCGATGCGCTACTGCGGTTGGAGGACGGGTGACGACGTGGCGGCCCGGTACGTCTGCATCCCGCGTTGCGCGAGGAACGCCGTCAGCGCGGCGAGCAGGACGGCGGCGCCGAACGCGAGCGCCGCGCGCTGCTTTTCCCGGCGCACCAGTCGTCGAGCGTCGAGCGCGGCGATCAGGAACGGCTGCCCGTGGGTCGTTTCACCAACGACGCTGAGGCGCGATCCTGCGCCGCCGATCCGGGATTCGACCACCGCCTTCGCCGCGGCTCGGGCGGCGTCCCACTCGCTTGCATCGAGCTGTCCGTCGCGGTTCAGGTCGAACCTCGCGAGCAGTGCGGCTTGATCCTTCTTCCATTCCGCCAGCACGGTTCGTACTTGTTCGTCGATCTCCGTGATCAAGGAGTGGGAGCGGAGCTCTCCGAGCACGGTCACCCGGGCGCCGACCGCCAGGATGCTCTCGGTGTACCGGTACACCCCGTCGTCGAAGACGGTAACGAACGGCAATTCGAACGTCGGCGCTCCTTCCGGGCGAGGCGTCTTGCCGTGCCAGACGTTGTGAGCGGTCGGAACGATCTCCGCGCCGACCGGACCCACCAGACATTGCCCGTCGGCATCGCACAGCACGAACGGGGCGATGCTGGTGCCGCGTTCGGTGCAGGTCCACTCGCCGCGCTCGAGACGACCCGATCGATATTGCTCCACCTTGTAGTCCCACCAGACGCAAGGCCGGTTCGTCAGGGGCGAGAGGACTTCGCCCTGCTCCGCGGTCGGGCGCACCTGGCCCTCGAGGTGGACGTATCCTTGTGCCGCCGAACGGATCCTCGATATCGGCGTATCCGCCGCGAACCGATCCCGGCGCAACAAACGGAAGAACTGCCAGCCTGCGTACGACGCCGCGAACCCGACGAACGCCGCGAGCACGAGCGCATCGTACGCGTCCTTCAGCGCGGGGGTCATTTCGCGAACGCGGCGGAGATGTCCACGTCGGCCGTCTGCTCGGCTGTGAATTTCAGCGGATGCGCCGGAACGAATCCGAACATCCCGGCGACCACCACGTCGGGGAACGTCTCGACCCGAACGTTCAGGGAATTCACCGCGTCGTTGTAGATCTCACGCCGATCGGCGATCGCCGTCTCGAGCGCGCTGATCCGCGACTGCAATGTCGTGAACATCTCGTTCGCCTTGAGATTCGGGTAGTTCTCCGCAACCGCATACAGCCTTGCGAGGCCCGAGCGCAGGGAGTCCTCCGCCGCGCTCACCCCCGAGACGTTGTTCGCGGTACGTGCCGTGTCCACCGCGGAGCGCGCCTGGATCACTTGTTCGAGCGTTTGCTGCTCGTGCTGCATGTAGCGCTTGCACACGTCCACGAGCTTCGGCAGCTCGTCGTGGCGCTGGACGAGCAGTACGTCGATGTTCGACCACGCGAGCTTGACCTCGTTGCGCACCCGTATCAGACCGTTGTAAAGGGCGACGCAATAGCCGGCGATCAAGGTTAGGATGACGACGATGACTGTGACTGCGATCACGAGTTCCTCCCCAGGGCGTCAGGACCCGACGCGTTCGATCGCCATCATGACGCTCTTGCCCTCCGCGTTGCCATGAATTCTCGCCGAACTGTGGACGCGATGGCAGTTTCGCGCCTCGGTGCGACCCGACGCGGATGGTTTCGACCCGTCGCAAGGGTGGCGGCCGCGGGCATGGCCGGAACGGCCGTGCTCGCCTGCGGCCTCGCGTGCGGCCTGGTGCCGGGCCGTGCCGTCGCCCGTGCCGCTCCCGTTCCCCCGCTGCGCGCGGTGGTCGTGACCGCGACCGCGATTCCGGGCGCCTCGGTCCGGATCGACCGGATTCCCGGGAACGTGCAGATCGTCGATGCCGATGAACTGACCCGGGAGGGCACCGCGAGCCTGACGACGGCGCTCAACGACCGGCTCTCGAGCATCAGCGTCAACGACAACATCGCCGACCCGTTCGAGCCCGACATCCTGTATCGAGGGTTCGAGGCCTCGCCGGTGCTCGGCACGTCGCAAGGGATCGCGGTCTACGAGAACGGCGTGCGCATCAACGAGGCTTTCGGTGACACGGTGAACTGGGATCTGATCCCGGCGAATGCGATCCAGCAGGTCGAACTCGTCAGCTCGAGCCCGCTCTACGGCCTCAATGCCTTAGGGGGAGCGATCTCCGTGACGATGAAGAATGGATTCACCCATCCGGGCGCGGAACTCGAGCTCTCGGGAGGCTCGTATGGCAAGCGGTCGATCGCCGCCCAATTCGGACGGCACGCGGGGATCTTCGGCGTCTACCTGGCCGGGCGGGCGCTCGACTGGAACGGATGGCGGATGTTCTCGAACGACCGCATGCGCGACGTCTATGCGGCGCTCAGCCTGCACACGGATCGGGCGACGCTCGACTTGAGCCTCTCGCGCGCCGACAACGAGATGCACGGGCAAAGCCCCGCGCCGATCCAGGAGCTCGCGGTCAATCGCGCCCTCGTGTTCACCGGCCCGCAGGGGATCGGCAATGCGCTCGACTTCCTCACGCTGACCGGTACGTTCCAGCTCGCGACCCATTGGTCGCTGCAGGGCGTACTCTACTACCGGGACTTCGCGCAAACCGTCGCGAACGGCAATGCGACGACCTATGTCGGCTGCACAGCCGTGGCGGGGATCCTTTGTCAGCCCGACGGCGTCACGCCGCTGACGGATGCCGAGGGCCAGCCGCTCCCCGACATCTCCGACGGCGGTACGATGCGCATCGGCGCGAACGATTATGAGCGGATCCATTCCTGGGGACGCGGCGGCAGCGTGCAGCTGACCAGCTCACGAGCGATCGTCGGGCACGAAAACCAGGGCAGCGCCGGAATCGCCGTGGACGATGCCGCGACGAGCTTCTTCTCCGGCACCCAGATCGGCGTGATGAACGCGCAGCTCCTCGTCCTGCCCTCGATCCTCGTCGTCGACACGCCGGAGAACTCCCCGGGGGCGATCGCGAACGGTGATGCAACCCCGGTGAACGTCGATTCGATCAACGAGAACCTGGCCGGATTCCTCACCGATACGTTCAATCTTTCGTCGCGACTGGCGGTGACCGCGAGCGGTCGATACAACCTCGCGCACGTGGATCTCGTCGACCAACGGGGGAGCAAGCTCTCCGGCGACAATCGCTACGTGCACTTCAACCCGGCGATCGGCGCGACCGACGACATCCGACCGGGTCTCACGCTCTATGGCGGATGGTCGGTGAACAATCGCACTCCGACCCCGAGCGAGATCGAATGCTCGGATCCTGCCTCGCCGTGCGTGCTGCCGTCGAACCTGTCGGGAGATCCGCCCAATCTCGCGCAGGTCGTGTCTCACACGATCGAGCTCGGCTTGCGGGGTCGGGTCCCGGCAAGATCCGGCGGGATCGGCGCGATCAGCTGGAACGCGAGCGTGTTCCGCACGCGTCTCACCAACGACATCTACGCGGTTGCGACCTCGGTGAGCCAGGGCTTCTTCCAGAACATCGGCGATACCCGCCGCCAGGGGGTCGAGGCGGGAATCCACGTGCGTGGTCGCCCTTGGTCGACCTATCTCAACTATAGCTTCGTCCAGGCCACCTTCCTGTCGCCCCTGGTCGTACCCTCCGGATCGAATCCGTATCGCGACGCGAACGGAGACATTCACGTCGCACCGGGCGACCGGCTGCCCGAGATTCCCGAGCATCGGGTCAAGCTCGGCGTGGACTACGCGCCGACTCCGAAGTGGACCGTCGGGGCGACGCTAGCGCTGGTCAGCAGCTTCTACTACGGTGGCGACGCGTCCAATCATCTCGCGCCGATTCCGGGGTATACGGTCGTGAGCCTGCACTCGAGCTACGAACCGGACCGTCATATCGAGTTCTTCGCGACGATCGACAACCTCTTCGATCGCCGGTACGCGACCTTCGGCACCTTGA
>JAJXYU010000306.1 GCA_021780395.1 Pseudomonadota bacterium | reverse complement strand
CGCGTGATCGGCGTCGACCTCGGCGCGATCGGCGGATCGGCGCTGACCGACCCGTCGATCCCGGTGCCGACCGCACCGACCGAGGGCATCCCGGTGACCTACGTGCCGGCGCGCAACACCGTGCTGCTGTCGCTCGCGCTCGGCTTCGCCGAGGTCGCCGGTGCGCGCACGCTGTTCATCGGCGTGAACGCGGTCGATTATTCCGGCTATCCGGATTGCCGGCCGGCGTTCATCGACGCGTTCGAGCGGCTCGCGACGCTTGCGACCAAGGCCGGCGTCGAGGGCGCGCCGTTCGCGGTGCGCGCGCCGCTGATCCGCTCCTCGAAGGCCGAGATCATCCGGCGTGGCGTCGCGCTCGGCGTCGATTACGCGTTGACGGTGTCGTGCTATCGAGCCGATCCTGACGGCCGCGCCTGCGGTGAGTGCGATGCGTGCCGGATCCGGGCGCGCGGCTTCCGCGACGCCGGCGTCCCCGACCCGACGCGCTACACCCGGGCGGACGACGGATGCTCCGCGAGCGGACTTCGGCTATGATTCGCGGCCGGCCGGGACGGTAGCTCAGTTGGTAGAGCAAGGCCCTTTTAAGGCTTTGGTCCTGGGTTCGAGTCCCAGCCGTCCCACCACCCCCTGAGCACCGCGCGCGCGGCCGAGAGGAGTCCGACACCCCGTGGAACTCATCGACGCGATCACCACCCGCAGGTCCGCGGCGCGCCTGCACGCACCGGGACCGGACGAGGCGGAACTGGACACGCTGCTCGACGCGGCGAACCGTGCGCCCGACCACGGGCGGCTGCGGCCGTGGCGGTTCCGGGTGCTCGATGCCACGGCGCGGCACGCGCTGGCCGATGCGGTCGCGGACGCGCGCCGGCGCCGCGATCCGGCCGCGACCGAACAACAGCTCGACCAGGAGCGCGAGAAATTCCTGCGGTCGCCGACGCTCGTGCTCGCCGCGTGCGTGGTCCGGCGCGATCACCCCAAGGTCCCGGAGATCGAACAGATCCTCGCGACCGGCGCCGCGGTCGAGAACCTGATCCTCGCCGCGCACGCGCTGGGCTATGGCGCGATGTGGAAGACCGGCCCCGCGGCCTACGATCCGGCGGTGAAGGCCGCCGTCGGTCTCGCACCCGAGGATCACATCGCGGGATTCGTGCACCTCGGGTCCCGCGCGCCGTGACGACCGGTGCGACGGCCGGGCGGATCCCGCGGCGGTCGGTCCGATGAGCTTCTACGAGGCGGGTCTGCCCCGCGCGAGCGCGCAGCCGGCGCGCATCGGCGTGCTGGTGGTGAACCTCGGGACGCCGGCGGCGCCGGCCTATCGTCCGGTGCGCCGGTACCTGCGCGAGTTCCTCGGCGATCGGCGCGTCGTCGAGACCCCGCGAGCGGTCTGGTGGCCGCTGCTGTACGGACCGATATTGACCTTCCGGCCGCTGCGCACCGCGCGCAACTACCGCTCGGTCTGGGGCCCGGAGGGTTCGCCGCTCGCGGTGCTGTCGGCCCGCCTCGGTGACAAGATCGGTGCGCGGCTCACCGAACGGCTCGGCGACCGCGTGAGCGTGCGGCTCGCAATGACCTACGGCGAGCCGGGCCTCGCCGCGGGCTTGCGCGCGCTCGCGCGCGAGAACGCGCGCCGCGTGCTCGTGCTGCCGCTCTATCCGCAGTACTGCGCGGCGACCACCGGCTCGGTGTTCGACGCGACCACGCGGGTGTTGCGCCGCTGGCGCGTGCTGCCGGAGCTGCGCTTCGTGAACGAGTATCACGGCGACGCCGGCTATCTCGACGCGCTCGCCGCGCGGATCGAAGGCCACTGGAGTGCCGCCGGCGAGCGCAGCCATCTGCTGTTCTCCTACCACGGAATCCCGGTCGAGTACGTCACCGCCGGCGACCCGTACCGCGACCAGGCCGAGGCGACGACACGCGCGCTGGTCGCGCGCCTCGGTCTCGCCGACGATGCCTGGTCGCATGCGTATCAGTCGCGGTTCGGACCGGTCGAATGGCTGCAGCCGTATACCGGCGTGCGCCTGCGGGAACTCGCGGACCGCGGCGTGCGCCGGATCACGGTGGTGTCGCCGTCGTTCGCGGTCGATTGTCTCGAGACCCTCGAGGAGATCGCGATCGGCTATCGCGAGGAGTTCCTCGCGCATGGCGGCGAGCGCTTCACGATGGTGCCGGCCTTGAACGACACGGACCCGCACGCCGACGCGCTCGCGGCGATCGCGCTGCGTCACCTCGGCGGCTGGGTGTGAGCGGGCCGCCGCGGCGTGGCGCCGCGGTCGCGCCGACCGCGGGCCCGGGCCCTTGCGTGCGCCGCCGCAGCGGTGCTAGATTTCGGTCCATGCACTTCGATCTCGGCATCCGTCTTTCGCCTCGCGCGCCGCGCTCCAGCGGTCTCGATGCGCTGCTGCTGCGCCGCTAGGCGCCACCCACTCGCGCCAACGGTCGGCGCTGACAAGACCGGACAGATTCCCGACGACCCCCCGCCCGAGCGGTGAACCCTTCGTAGAGCGAGTGAAGAGCATGTTGCCAAACCCATCGAACAAGTATCGACCCGCGGCCGCGATCGACCTCAAGGACCGCACCTGGCCGGACCGGACCATCGACACGCCGCCCGCCTGGTGCAGCGTCGACCTGCGCGACGGCAACCAGGCGCTGATCGAGCCGATGGACCCGGCGCGCAAGCGACGGATGTTCGAGATGCTGCTGAAGGTGGGCTTCAAGGAGATCGAGATCGGTTTCCCCGCGGCGTCGCAGACCGATTTCGATTTCGTTCGCGAGATCATCGAGCAGGGCCTGATCCC
>JAJXYU010000001.1 GCA_021780395.1 Pseudomonadota bacterium | reverse complement strand
GCCTCGCTGGCAGTATTGGCGCGCACGCGCGGTGGCGGCGACCGCCGGCGCGGCGGCCGCGCGGCCGCTGTACGCGAAGGTCGCACGGCGCCGCGATTTCTACGGTTATCTCGCGGCCGACCGGTTGCGGTGGCCGTATCGGCTGCACGTGCACCCGGCGCCGGTCGACCGCCGGATCCTCGGGCGGCTCGCCGCGCAGCCTGGGCTGATCCGCGCACGGGAGCTCTACTTCTGCGGAATGATCGAGCGTGCGACGCGCGAATGGCAATATGCGCTGCGCGACGCGCAGGCACCGACGCTCGTGCAGGCGGCGCGGCTCGCCGCGGACTGGGGCTGGTACGCGCGCTCGATCATCGCGCTGAAACAGGCGGACGACTGGGACGATCTGCGCTTGCGCTACCCGCGCCCCTATCGGCGTGCGGTCGCCCGCGCGAGCCGGATGGCGCGGATCCCGTCGGACTGGCTGTTCGCGGTGATGCGCCAGGAGAGCCTGTACCAGACCGACGCGCTCTCCCCCGCGGACGCGCGCGGCCTGATGCAGCTCGAGCCGCGGACCGCCGTGGCGATCGCCCGGCACTGGCACCTGCGCCGACCGACCCCGGACGAGCTGATGAACCCGCCGGTCGCGCTCGAGTTCGGCGCCGCCTACCTGCGCGAGCTGCTCGACCGGTTCGACGGGCAGCTCCCGCTCGGCCTCGCCGCCTACAATGCCGGCCCCGCCGCGGTCGAGCGCTGGCTTCCCGACCACCCGATGCCCGCGGACGTGTGGATCGAGAACATCCCCTACCGGGAGACACGCGCCTACGTGCAGCACATCGTCGAGCACATCGTCGCATTCGCGTGGACGCGTGGCGCGCGTCCGCCCCGGCTCGCGCACCTGCTGCGCGAGGTGCAACCCGCAACGTCGTTCGCGGCACACCGTCCCGCGAGCCCCCACTCATTGCATCGAGGCAAGATCGGATGACCCAATTCACCCACGCGATCGCCCGCCCGCCGGGCGCGACCTTCTCCCAGGGGCTCTCGACCGCGGGCTTGGGCCCGCCGGATCTCGCGCTCGCATCGATTCAGCACGCGGCCTATTGCGAGGCGCTGCGGTCCTGCGGTCTCGCGGTCACGGTCCTCGACGCGGATCCAGGGTTTGCCGACGCGCCGTTCGTCGAAGACACCGCGGTGCTCGCCGAGCGGGTGACGATCGTGACGCGACCCGGCGCGGCGTCGCGCCTCGGCGAAGTGGACTCGATCCGCGATCACCTGCGCGGCCTGCGTGGCGATCTCGCCGAGATCCGCGCACCCGGCACGGTCGACGGCGGCGACGTCTGCCAGGCGGGCTCGCACTTCTTCATCGGCCTGTCGGCGCGCACCAACGCCGACGGCGCCGCGCAGTTCGCCGCGATCGTGCGCGGCGCCGGCTACACCGCCTCGACGATCGACGTTCGCGGCAGCGCGAAGCTCCTGCACCTGAAATCCGGGATCGCGTACCTCGGCGACGGACGCCTGCTTGCGGTGCGCGACCTGCCGCGCACCGCGGAGCTTGCCGGTTTCGAGATCGTCGAGGTCGATTCGCGCGAGTCGTATGCGGCGAACTGCGTGCGGATCAACGATCGCGTGCTCGTTGCGGCCGGCTATCCGCGCACCGCCGAGCGCCTGACCGCGCTCGGCTACTCGCTGCTGCCGCTCGAGGTATCGGAATTCCGCAAGCTCGACGGCGGGCTCTCCTGCTTGTCGCTGCGTTTCTGAGCCCCGCGCGCCGCCGGGTTCACGGCGCGCCGTTGTGCGCGGTGCGCGAGTGCGCGAACGCCGGGCCCTCCTCCTCGGCCGCGGCGGGCGCGATCGCCGCCTGCAGACGCTCGAAGGCCACGCCGGGGTCGTCGACGTATTCGAACAACGCGAGATCCTCCGGCGAGATCATCCCGTGGCGCGCGAGCGCGTCGAAGTTCACGATCTCCCGCCAATAGGCGCTGCCGAACAGCAGCACCGGGATCTTCGACCCGAGCTTGCGGGTCTGCGCGAGCGTCAGGATCTCGGTGAGCTCGTCGAGGGTGCCGAATCCGCCCGGGAACACCACGAGGCCGCGCGCGAGGTGCGCGAACCAGAGCTTGCGCATGAAGAAGTAGTGGAACTCGAACGAGAGCTCCGGACTGATGTAGGGGTTCGGCCGTTGCTCGTGCGGAAGACTGATGTTCAGGCCGATGCTGCGGCCGCCGGCATCGGCCGCGCCGCGGTTCGCCGCCTCCATGATCCCGCCGCCGCCACCGGAGCAGACCACGAACCGGCGCGCGCGCGATGGCAGCCGGTTCGACCACTCGGTCAACCGGCGCGCGAGCTCCCGCGCGGCCGCGTAATACGGTCCGAACGGCCCATCGGGCGTGAGCCGCGCCGACCCGAAGAACACGACCGTGTCGTGCACCCGCGCGCGGCGCAGCGCCTCGAGCGGGCCGAGGTACTCGGACAGGATCCGGATCGGCCGCGCCGCGTCGCTGCGCAGGAAGTCCTCGTTCTGGTAGGCGACCCGCGAGTCGCCCGCGAAACTGTCGTGCATCGGTGTTCCTTCGTCCGCCGGCGCCGCCGGGCGGGCATACTCGCTGGGAAATCCGGTCGGCCCGGGGTTATCTTACCCATCTCGAGGATCGCCTGGCGCTCGGCATGCACTACCTGAACTGGCTCCCCCCGGACGGCATCCAGATCCTGTTCGTGCTGTTCCTGTCGTTCCTGATCGGGCTCGAGCGCGAGGAACGCCGCGCGCGCGACGATCGGTCCTCGTTCGGGGGCGTGCGCGCCTTTCCGCTGATCGGCATGATC
>JAJXYU010000187.1 GCA_021780395.1 Pseudomonadota bacterium | reverse complement strand
AGCGCCGATCGCTCGCGAAGGGTCCGGTGCGTCGGGGCGCCGGCGCCGCGACGCCCCCGGCGTCCGCGAAGACCCGGACGTCCGCGAAGACCCGGACGTCCGCGAAAGCCCGGACGTCGGCGAAGGCCCGGACGTCCGCGAAAGCCCGGACGTCCGCGAAAGCCCGGACGTCCGCGAAAGCCCGGACGTCGGCGAAGGCCCGGACGCCGGCGAAGCCCCGGCTCGCTGCGAGCCGGCGAACGGGGGCGGGCCGGCGTCGGCCGGCCGGCCGACGAACGAAGCGCTGACGGGTCGCGCGATGGCTACCCTGATCCTCGGACTCGCCGTGTTCCTCGGGACACACTCGATCTCGATCGTCGCACCGTCGTTTCGCGCGCGAATGAGTGCGCGGCTCGGCGAATGGGGCTGGAAGGGCCTCTACGGCCTCGCGTCGCTGATCGGGCTTGCGTTGATCGTGCACGGCTTCGCGCTCGCTCGCGTTGCGCCGGTCGTGTTGTACACGCCGCCGTCGTGGATGCGCCACGTGACCTTCCTGCTGATGTTGCCGGTGTTCCCGCTGCTGCTCGCTGCCTATCTGCCCGGCCGCATCCAGGCGCGCACGCGCCATCCGATGCTCGCGGCGGTGAAATTCTGGGCGTTCGCCCACCTGTTGATGAACGGTCGCCTCGCCGATGCGCTGCTGTTCGGCGGCTTTCTCGCGTGGGCGGTCGCCGACCGGATCTCGTTGAAGCACCGAGCGGTCGCTCCCAGGGCGTACACGGCGCCACCCGGTCGCTGGAACGATGCGATTGCGGTCGTCGCCGGCCTCGGTCTCTACGGGCTGTTCGTCGGCTGGGCGCACCTGCGGCTCTTCGGCGTCTCGCCGCTCGGCTGACCCCGGGTCCCGATCGCGCTATCGGCGCTTGAGTCTTCCCCGGCGGAAGTCGGCGAGGATCTCCCGCGCGGCGTTGTGTCCGGGTGCGCCGGTGACGCCGCCGCCGGGATGCGTTCCGGATCCGCAGAGGTAGAGACCCGGGACCGGTCCCCGGTAATCGGCGTGGCCGAGCATCGGCCGCGCGGAGAACAGCTGGTCGAGGCTCAGCGCTCCGTGGAAGATGTCGCCGCCGACCAGGCCGAAGGTCCGTTCCAGATCGAGGGGACTCAGGATCTGTCGGCCCAGGATCGATTGCTTGAAGTTCGGCGCGTAGGAGTCCACGAGATCGATCATCACGTCGGCGACCTGTTCGCGCCGGTCGTCCCACGAACTCCCGTCGGGCAATGCCGGCGCGACGTGCTGGCAGAACAGGCTCGCGACGTGTCGGCCCGGGGGCGCGAGGCTGTCGTCGAGCGTCGACGGGATCAGCATCTCGACGATCGGCCGCTTCGACCAGCCACTCGCCTTCGCGTCCAGATAGGCTTGGTCCATGTAAGCGAGCGACGGCGCCATGATGATGCCCGCGGTATGGTGCTCCGCGCAGTCGCGTCCGGGGAGGGCCGAGAAATCCGGCAACTCGGCGAGCGCAACGTTCATGCGGAACGTTCCGGAGCCGCAGCGCCATCGCTCGATGCGCGCGCGGAAGTCCGGGTCGAGCACGTTCGGATCGATCATCGACCCGAACAGCAACTTCGGATTCAGGTTCGACACCACGCATCGGGCGCGCACCTCCTCCCCGTTCGCGGTGACGACGCCGACCGCCCGGCCGCCGGTGACGCGCACTTCGCGCACTGCCTGGCCGAGCCGGATCACGACGCCACGCCGCTCGGCCGCCCGTGCCATCGCCTGGGTGATCGAGCCCATGCCGCCGATCGCGTGACCCCAGACGCCCTTCTTGCCGTTGACCTCGCCGAACACGTGATGCAGCAGCACGTACGCGGAGCCGGCGGCATAGGGGCTCGCGTAATTGCCGACGATCCCGTCGAACCCGTAGGCCGCCTTGATCGGTGCGCTCTCGAACCACCCGTCGAGGTAGTCGCCCGCGGACTTCACGAACAGCTCGAGCAATTCCCGTCGCAGCGGCATCGACAGCCGCGAGATGCGCCCGCCGACGCGGGCACCGCTCAGCATCTGCGGTAGCGCGGCGAACCAGCCCCGATCGGTGACGTTCGGTGGCGTCTCCAGCACGAGGTCACGCAGCACGTCGGCGATCGCGTCGAGCCGCTCGGCGTACGCGTCCAGGCGCGCCGCATCGCGTGGCGAGAATTTCGCGACCTCCTCGGCGGTCCGTCCGCCACCGACCTTGAGGTAGCCGGCGTCGCCGAGCGGAAGGAAGTTCGAGATCCGCCGTTCGACGATCCGCAGACCGTGATCGGCGAGCTCGAGGTCGCGGATCACCTGCGGATTCAGCAGGGATACGGTGTACGAGGCGACCGAGTTGCGAAATCCCGGCACGAATTCCTCGGTGACCGCCGCGCCGCCGACCACGTCGCGGCGTTCGAGCACCGCGACGCGCAGGCCGGCTGCGCCGAGGTAAGCCGCACAGACCAGACCGTTGTGGCCCCCGCCGATCACCACCACGTCGAACGTATCGGATTGTTTCATGTATTCCCGGTTCCTCAGGGCGACCGCCGCCGCCCCGGTTGCAGCAACTGAGGCAGTGCTCCGCCGCACAGCGCGTCGACCCAGCTCTCGCAGAGCATCACTGCCTCGGTCGGCCGGAAGGTTCCCGGACTCAGGCACAGCTCGATCCACAGGCCGTCGAGCAGCGCCGACAGCGCGATCGCGGCAGGCCGCGCCCGCACGCGCACCCCCCGGGTGCGGCCGACCGACTGCAGCAGCTTCCCGAGAATCGACCGGTAGCGGCGATAGGTCCGGTCGTGCACCGCGCGCATCGCCGGCGCACGCATCACCATGCTCCAGAACACCAGCCAGACGTTGAGGATCCGCGGCTCGAGTATCGACGGCGCGAACGATGCCCGGATGAAGGCGCTCACGCGTTCGCGCGGCGATCGATCGCCGGCACCGGAATCCCGGTACAGCGTCTCCTGCAGCTCGATCGCGAGCGACTCGTACGCCGCGGCGATCAATTTCGCCTTGTTGCGAAAGTGGTGGCTGATCAGACCGCTCGACACACCCGCGATCGCGCTGATTCGACGAATCGACGCGCCGTCCCGGCCGTGGCGCTCGAGGCTGCGCAAGGTCGCGTCGATCAACGCGCGGCGCCGCACGGCGGCGCTCTTGCGTCTGAATTTCGGCGTGCTACTGCCCACGATGCAGCGGGAAGTCGCGAACGTACGGCACCGCGGTCGGCGCGGCGTCGAACTCGCGGGCGTACCGATGTCCCGAATGGACGGCGTGCACGATCGCTCCGGGCGCCAGCGCGTCGCCGATGCGGCTCACCGAGCGGATCCCGGCGCGCTCGAATTCCCCGCTTCGCGCGAGCAGTTCGCGATACAGCTCGTCGCGCGGTTCGCGTACGCCTACGATCACGAGCGAGCGGCACCGCAGACGCTGCTCGGCGTTCGTGAACACGTCCGCGAGCGCGATCTCCTCACCGTCGAATCCAGCGATCCGACGCAAGGTGTGGATCGTGACGCCGGCCGCCCCGAGTGCGCGATGGACGAGCGGCAACTCGTTCGTCATGAACGTCCACGCCGACGCACTGCCCGCGGTCGTCACGTAATGGGTCTCGACTTGGTGCCGCGCGAGGCGCTCGGCGATCGCGCCGCCGAGGTAGTAGTTGTCGAAGTCGAACACGACGGCCGGGCCCTCGGGAACCGCGCCGGCGGCGATGTCGTCCGGCGTGTACACGCGGGGCGCGTCGAACGGCTCGGTCGGAAACTCGATCGTCGCGTACAGCATTCGCGTCCAGCGGGCGCCGGTCGCGACGACGACGTGGGCATGCTCCGACCCGAGAACGTCGTCGACGGTGAGCGAGCTGCCGGGGAACAGGCTGACGTTCGCGCGGCCACGCAGTTGCCCGAGGCGCCAGTCGGCAACCCTTCCCCAGGTCGACAAGCCCGGCAGGCCGGTCTCGAAGCGCAGCCGGCCGCCGAATTCTGCGGCCGCGTCGGCGATCGTCACGCGATAGCCGCGTCGCGCGAGCGTGACCGCGCATTCGAGACCCGACGGACCGCCGCCGACGACCAGGATCGAGGCGTCGCTCGCCGCAGGCTCGACGCGTTCCGGATGCCAGCCGCGCCGCCATTCCTCGCCCGCGGTCGGATTCTGGGTGCAGCGCACCGGCACGCCGTCGTGCCAGCTCGAAATGCAGATGTTGCAGCCGATGCATTCGCGGATCTCGTGTTCGCGCCCCTCGTCGATCTTGCGGGGCAGGAACGGGTCCGCGATCGACGGACGCGCGCCGCCGATCAGGTCGAGGACGCCGCGGCGAATCTGCGACACCATGAAATCCGGCGAGGTGAATCGGCCAACGCCGACGACCGGCTTCTTCGTGACCTTCTTCACGAACTCGATCACGGGCTCGTGGCTGCCCTCCGGCGAGAAGCGCGACGGCGCGCAGTCGGTCGGGCTCGAATCCATCTTCACGTCCCACAGGTCGGGCACGTCCGCGAGCGCCTCGACCACCTCGTGCGCCTCGGATGGCGCATGCGTGCCGGGCTTCGCGCGCAATTCCTCGAGACTGATCCTGAGCGCGACCGCCGCGCGGTCGCCGACCGCGTCGCGCGTGACCTCGAGCATCTCGCGGACCAGTCGCGTGCGGTTCGCGATCGATCCGCCGTACTCATCGGTGCGCCGGTTGTATTCCGGCAGCAGGAACTCGTACGGCAGATAGCCCATGCCGGCGTAGACGTACACGATGTCGAAACCCGCGGCGAGCGCACGCTTCGCGGCATCGGCCTGCCAGCGCAACAGCTCGCGGATATCGGCGCGGTCCATCGCCCTCGGCCGGAGATTCCCCATGAAGCCGAGGTGCGTCGAGAGCCAGGGCATCCCGGACGGTGACAGGGGCGGGAGGCGGCTGGTGCGGTTCATCGTGATCGCGCCGCCGTGCCACAGTTCGACGCCGGCCAGCGAACCGTGCCGGTGGACCGCCTCCGTCATCGCCGCATGCGCGCGAACGTCCGCCTCGTCCCAGAGGGACGCGAACGGCAGCGGCGCATCGTCCGAGCTCGGATGGATCGATACGGCACCGGTGCAGACGACGCCCCAGCCGCCCTCGGCCTTGGTCTCGCGAAACTTCGCCCGGACGTGGGGCAGGGCGTTGGTCATCCCGCTCGCATGCGGTACCTGGTAGAAGCGGTTGGGTGCGGTGACCGGGCCGATCCGGACGGGTTCGAACAAGACGTCGAAGCGCGGGTTTCGCGGCATACAATAGGGCCCTCGAGGTGCCCGTTCCCGGCGCCCACCGCCGCGGTCCGACGAGCGGTGGCAGCCTAATTGATCGAACGTCCAGTAGCAAGGCGACGGGCGCCGCCCGGTCCCGTGTGTCTATAATCGATCGCCTCTCCAACGAGCGATCGCGGCGCCGAATGACGTGACGACGACACCCCCGGAAGTCCATGCCTCGCGGTCGGTGGCGCTGCGCCTCGCGCCGCCGCTCGCGAGCACCGGGCTGACCATGGTCGGCGCCGGTCTGCTCGGCGCGCTGCTGCCGCTGCGGTATTCCGCCGCCGGTCTGTCGGCGGGGACGATCGGGCTGCTCGGCAGCGCCGAAGGTCTGGGCTTCCTGGTCGGCTGTCTGCACGCGCACCGGATCATCGCGCCGGTCGGATCGGAGCGCGCCTACGCGACGTTCGCCGGCCTGAAATCGGTCGCGATCCTCGGCTTGTTCTTCGCGGTCGGCGCGCCGTGGATCGCCGTGCTGCGATTCCTGATCGGGCTGAACGCCGCCGGACTCTCGGTCGTCGTCGAGAGCTGGCTCAATGCGCTGTCGCCGAACGAGCAGCGCGGGCGCATCCTCACGGTCTACGTGCTCGTATATGGCTTGTGCTTCGGATTCGGCGAGCTCCTCGGACGCGATCTGGACGCGAGCGGGCCGCAGTTCCTGCTGATCGCCGGCATCGCGACGACGCTCGCCCTGGTGCCCATGGCGGCGGTCGAGGTGCGGGCTCCGGCGCGGCCGCACCGGGTGAATCTGCAGGTTGCGAAGGCCTTGCGCACCTCGCCGGTGAGCGTGCTCGCCTGCCTGCTGAACGGACTGATATTGACCGCATTCACGACCGCGGGTCCCCTGTTCGGTGAGCGGCTCGGTCTCGACCAGGCGCGCATCGTGCTCCTGATGGCGAGTTTTTCGATGGGGAGCCTCCTGCTGCAATGGCCGATCGGCTATCTCTCCGACCGCATCGACCGCTTGTACGCGCTCATTGGGCTCGGCGCGGCGATTCTCGGCGTCGCCGGTGTGCTGATCGGGGTGAGCGAGCACACGCCGTTCGTGGTGCTTGTGGTGCTGCTCGCGGTGTTCGGCGGACTCGGCGAGAGTCTCTATGCGGTCGGCGTCGCGCATGCGAACGACCGCGCACCGTCCCGCGACTACATCGCGCTGTCCTCGACGCTGTTGTTCGTCTGGGCGCTGGGGGCGGCGATCGGCCCGACGACGGGCACGATCGCGATCGAGCGAAGCCGGCCGGGCGCGTTCTTCGCCTACGTACTCGGCTTGACCGTGTTGTTCACCGTGTTCGCGCTGTGGCGTCTGGCGCGGCGGCGGACGGAACCCGTCGAGCAGGGTCGCGAGGAGTTCCTGACCTACCCGCAGACGTCGCCGGAGATCTATTCGTGGATTCCGTACCATCGGGGTGGGCCCGAGGGCGAGGCGGCGCCACCGGACGGCGAGGGGTCGACCCCGGTGGATGCGCCCCCCTGAGGATCCCGGACCGCGGGACCCCCAGGGGAGGGATCGATTGCGATCGAGCGGACGGTCAGCGCAGTGGCCGGCACTCGACGTCGAGCGCACGAGCGACGGCGTCGTGCGTGATGTGGCCGGCGTAGACGTTCAATCCCTGCGCGAGCCCGCGGTCGCGGGCGAGCGCTTCCCGCCACCCGGAGTCCGCGATCGCCTTCACATAGGGGAGGGTCGCGTTCGTCAGCGCGAAGGTCGACGTGCGCGGCACCGCGCCCGGCATGTTGGTCACGCAATAATGGATCACGCCGTCCTCGATGAAGGTCGGCTCCGCATGCGTCGTCGGCCGGCTGGTCTCGAAGCATCCGCCCTGGTCGATCGCGATGTCGACGAGCACGGCGCCCGCCTTCATCGTCCGGACCATGTCGCGCGTGACCAGCTTCGGGGCCGCGGCGCCGGCGATCAGCACCGCGCCGATCACCAGGTCCGCGTCACGGACGAGTTCCTCGATCGCGTGCGCGGTCGAGTACTGGGTCTTCAACTGGCTGCCGAAGATCGCCGACAGTTCGCGCAGGCGCTTCACCGAGCGGTCCACGACCGTAACGTCGGCGCGCAGCCCGACCGCCATCTCGGCCGCGTGGGTACCGGAAACGCCGCCGCCGAGGATCACGACCTTCGCGGGCGCGACGCCGGGAACGCCGCCGAGCAGCACGCCGAAGCCGCCGTTCGCCTTCTGCAGGCACGTGGCGCCGACCTGTACCGACATCCGGCCTGCGACTTCGCTCATCGGCGTGAGCAGCGGCAACGAACCGTCCGTCGCCGTGACCGTCTCGTACGCGATCGCGGTCGTACCCGATTTCATCAGCGCGAGGGCTTGCTCGCGGTCGGCCGCGAGATGCAGGTAGGTGAACAAGGTCTGGTCCGCGCGCAGCATCCGGCACTCCGACAACTGCGGCTCCTTGACCTTGACGATCAATTCCGCGCCCGCGAAGACCTTCTCCGCATTCGGCGCGATGTTCGCGCCCGCGGAACGGTAATGCGAGTCGTCGAAGCCGATCCCGGCGCCCGCGCCGGTCTCGACCACGACTTCGTGTCCCGCACGCACCAGTTCCGAGACGCCGGCCGGTACGAGGCCGACGCGATATTCGTGGACTTTGATCTCTTTGGGTACGCCGATTTTCATGGATGCCGCTCCCCCGCAGGTCGGTGATTCGAAAAAGCCGCGCGTAGCTTACGGATCCACGAAGTGGAGGATCTGCGAAATCGGCGTCATCGAGCGTCTGGAACGGAAGAAAATTCGACCGTATGACAATTTTTTGCAATAAAATGCGAACCATGAAGCTCGATCGCTATGACCGCGCGATCCTTCGCGCGCTCCAACTCGACGGACGCATCACCAACAACCGGCTTGCCGAATCCGTGAATCTGTCCGAGTCCGCGTGTCTGCGCCGCGTGCGGGCGCTCGAGGAGGCTGGATTCATCGAGGGCTACACCGCGCTGCTCAATCAGCAGAAGGCGGGATGCCCGTTGAACGTCTTCGTGAACATCACGCTCGAACGCCAGGAGCAGGCGCAGCTGCGCGCGTTCGAGGAAGCGGTGCGCCGGGTGCCCGAGGTCATGGAGTGTTATCTGATGTCCGGCGAGTACGATTATCTGTTGCGCGTCGTGCTCGCCGACACCGCCGATTTCGAGCGTCTCCACAGCCAGCACCTCACCCGCCTGCCGAACGTCGCTCGCGTGCATTCCTCGTTCGCACTCCGCACCGTGCAGAAGTCGCGAGAATTGCCGGTGCGCTGAGCGCGCACCGTCGAAGAGGCGAAGCCGCGGTCGAGGCTCAGCGCACCGGCGACATCGAGGCGAGCTCGCGCGCGAGCAAACGCCGCCAGCGCCGCTCCTCGCCCGTGGTCGGCGCACCGAGTCCCATCCGTTCGAGGTACGGCTCGACGCGTGTCGGGATCCGCCGTTGCGAGAGGCTCGCGAGCATCGCGCGCAGCTTGCCGCCGGGCCTTGCCGTGCGCCGGGCGAGCGTGCCGAGCGCCTCGGCGAGCACGATCTCCTCGCGGGTCAGATCGGTCCCGAACGGAAAATCCGAGAACAGGCCGCGCGCGCGCGGCAGCAGGAACTGTTCCTCGAGCGCTCGCGGCATGTTGTTGCGGTGGACGTCCGGGATCCGGTAGCCGCGCGAGATCTTGCCGGCCGCCTGCGCTTCGCGCAGGAGCGAATCCTGGAACCGTGAGTCCGCGACATTGAGCATCGCGGCGACGACGTCCTGGTCCGATCGGCCACGGAGGTCGGCGACGCCGTACTCGGTCACGACGAGATCGCGCAGATGGCGCGGAATCGTCACGTGACCGTAGTTCCAGACCAGGTTCGAGGTCACGCGTCCGCCCCGGTCGCGGGTGCTGCGGACCGCGATGATCGAGCGGGCGTCGGGCAGCCCGTGCGCCATCGCGACGAAGTTGTACTGGCCACCGACGCCGCTCACCACCCGCCCGTCGGCGAGCCCGTCGGAGATCGCAGCGCCGAGCAGCGTCGCGAGCATCGCGGTGTTCACGAAGCGTCCGTGGGCGCGCTGCGCGACCTTCAGTGCCCGGTCCTCGTCGTCGATCCCGTTCGTGAACTCGACCCCGCACATCGGGAACAGGCGGCGCTCGTCCTCCGGCATCTCACGCAACGCCGCGTAGAAGCCGCGCGATCCGAGGAAGAACGCGGCGTGCGACAGCGCCCCGCCGCGCAGCCGGCGACCGCAGCAGGTCCCGATCATCCGATCGACGCAGCGCGGATCGTCGAGGCGCGCGTCGACTTCCTCGCCGTCGGGGCCGAGCAGCCGCCCGTCGTCGTACCGGCACTCGGTGCGAAACACACCGAGCCGCTGCAGGACGCCGAAGTCGTCCCTCGTCAACGGACTCGTGAATCCCGCGGCGGGCAGCGCCCGCAGGAAGTCGCCGTCCACGGATTCGCCGACCGTGCCCGCGGCGAGGAGGCGCTGGACGCGCACGTCGTCGTAGACGCGACGTCGCAGGATCCCGGCGCGATAGAGCTCGAGGAATCCGTCGAGGAACATCTCGGTACACGCGTACAGCCCGGTCTCGAACGGCCCATCACCGCCAATCGCCGCCGGTGCCGTCGCGAATCGCTCCGGCGTGCGCATCAATCGATGGATCTCGCGGAACTCCTGGTTCCGCTGGTGCCTCAACTGCAACGCGTAGACGACCGCGTCGCCGATCTCGCCGATCCCGAGTTGCAGGGTGCCGCCATCGCGGACGAGCCGAGCGGCGTGCAGTCCGATCGCGTAGTCGATGGTCGACAGCCGCGCGTTCGGCGGCGAGTACAGATCGGTCTCGTATCGCGGGTGTTCGACGAGGAAGTCGAACTGCTCGGCGCCGATCACGGCCGGTCCGTGCATGAACGGCATCTGCCGGTTCGGCGCGCCGATCACCACGAGCGCGCCGGCCTCGCGCCGTGCGGACAGGCGCCGCAGGAGCTCGAGCGTGAGATCCGGATTCGACCCGAGGCTGTACTCGGTGCCACCCGGCGCCGCCCGCTTCGCGACCACCTGCGCGATCACGTTCACGCCCCGGTTCATGAGGTCCCGGACGACGTGGGTGTAATTGCTGCTGATGTAGTGCTGCTGGGCATGCGGCGAATCGAGGAACGCGCCCGGCTCGAGGAAGAACTCGACGATCTCGACGTTCTCCGGGACGGTCCCCGCGTGCAGGTCGGCGACGTAGTCGAGCGGCACGAAGTCCCCGAAGACCCGGTCGACGAGCGGCGCGAGGAAGCGGCGCTCGAGTTCGCTGCGCGCCCGGGGCAATTCGAGGCTCAACGCGGTGAAGATCTGCAACCGGATCGACCGGTCGCGGCGAGCGCGCCGGTAGAACTCGTTTGCGATCGCGTGCGGCTTGCCGATTCCGAGCGGCAGAGCGAGTCCGATTCGGGGACCGACGCGCGCGAGCGTCGCCTCGACGCACTCGGCGACGTCGTCGAACGGACGTGGATGGCGGTCCATGGATCAGCGCGCCCGTCGCGATCGGGTACCGAAGCCGCTGCTCATGGCGCCGGCGAATCGCTGATCGGCATGCGGCCCCTCCGCGCTGAAGTCCGATGAGACCCCAAGTCTAGCAACTCGCGCCGCCCCGCGGCCCGCCGATCGGCACGCCGGGGGAGGCCGACGCGGCGACCGTGCCCGCGGGCGGCGCCTCACTCCGCCCGCAGGATCCGCAGCGGCGTTCCCTCGGGCGCATCGCAGCGCAGGCTGGTGAGCTCGCCGTCCTCGTCGGTGTCCGCGTTCACCGAGGTGCCGAGTGCGGTCAACGCCGTCGAAACGCGCGGCAGATCGTCGGATTCGAACACCACCGTGGGGCGGGGTATGCGTCGCGGCTCGTACAGGCCGAGGGTCAGGGTATCGCTCGTACAGATCGTGCAGGACCCGAGCGGACCCTCCTCGTCGAGCGCGACGAATCCGAGGCGCTCCCACTGGGCGCGCGAGGCGACGCGGGCGCTCGCCGGCAGCGCGATTTCGCGGAAATACCCGCAGGCCGTTCGGTTCCCGGACGGCGTTGGCGGGGGCGAGAAGGTCCGGGCCTCGAGGAGTCGGACCGGATTGCCGCCCGGATCGCGCCACCCGATCTCGTTGAACACGTCGCCGCCGAGACGGCGCAGTTCGAGCGTGACGCCGAGCGATTCGTACCGATCCAGATGGGCGACCAGATCCGGTCGCACGAAGCTCACCGTCGGCGCGAGGTCCTCGACGCCGTGCATTCCGATGCTGACGCGGCCGTCCGTGGCCACGGCGTACGGATAGCGGCGGGTCTCGCCGACCTCGGCGAGCGAAAAACCGAGCCCTGCGTAGAATTCGGTCGCCGCGCGCAGATCCTGCGCGGGCACCGAAAGCTCGAGGAATCTCAGCTGATCCCGCCCACGCACAAATACTTGATCTCGGTGAAGTCGAGGATCCCGTACTTGGATCCCTCGCGGCCGGTGCCCGACTCCTTGACGCCGCCGAACGGTGCAACCTCGGTCGAGATCAATCCGGTGTTCAAGCCGACGATTCCGTACTCCAGCGCCTCCGAGACTCGCCAGCTACGCGCGAGGTCGCGCGTGTAGAGATACGCCGCGAGGCCGAATTCGGTGTCGTTCGCCATCGCAATCGCTTCGGCTTCGGTCTTGAACCGGAACAGCGGAGCGACCGGTCCGAACGTTTCCTCCCGCGCGACCGCCATCGCCGGCGTCACGTCGGTGAGCACCGTCGGCTCGAAGAAGGTTCCGCCGAGCGCATGGCGTCGTCCGCCCGCGACGACCTTCGCGCCCTTGGCGACGGCGTCCGCTACGTGCTCCTCCACCTTCGCGAGCGCCTTCGAGTCGATCAGCGGTCCCTGATCGGTCGCACCGGCCAAGCCGTCGCCGATCCGCAGCGCCGCGACGGCGGCGCCGAGTCTGCGCGCGAACTCCTCGTACACGCCGTCCTGAACGAGCAGCCGGTTCGCGCAGACACAGGTCTGCCCGGTGTTGCGGTACTTGCTCGTGATCGCGCCCTGCACGGCCGCGTCGAGGTCGGCGTCGTCGAACACGATGAACGGCGCGTTGCCGCCGAGTTCCATCGACACCTTCTTCATCGTGCTGGCGCACTGCGCCATCAGTTTCTTGCCGATCTCGGTCGAGCCGGTGAACGTCAGCTTGCGCACGAGCGGATTCGAGGTCATCTCGCCGCCGATCTGCGTCGCGGAGCCGGTGAGGACGTTGAACACGCCCTTGGGGATGCCGGCCCGGTCGGCGAGCTCCGCGAGCGCGAGTGCCGAGAACGGCGTCTGGGTCGCGGGCTTGCACACGAAGGTGCATCCGGCCGCGAGTGCCGGGCCCGCCTTGCGGGTGATCATCGCCGCCGGGAAGTTCCACGGCGTGATCGCGGCGACCACGCCGACCGGCTGTCGCAGCACGAGAATGCGCTTGTCCGGCTGGTGGCTCGGGATCACGTCGCCGTAGACCCGCTTGCCTTCTTCCGCGAACCATTCGATGAACGACGCTGCGTAAGCGATCTCGCCCTTCGATTCGGCGAGGGGCTTGCCCTGCTCGGCGGTCATCAGCACCGCGAGATCGTCGAGATGCGCGAGGATCAGCTCGTACCAGCGTCGCAACAGCACCGCGCGGTCCTTCGCGGTGCGCGCCGCCCACGCGGGAAACGCACTTGCCGCGGCCTCGATCGCCAACCGCGTCTCGCTGGTGCCCATGTTCGGGATCGAGCCGAGCGTCTCGCCGGTCGCCGGGTTGTGCACCGGCAGGGTCGCGCCCCCGTCGGCCGACAGCCAGCGGCCGTCCACGTAACAGGATTGACGCAGCAGATTCTGGTCGCGCAGTTTGATCATCTTCGAGTGTCCCCGGGTCGCGGCGTCAGCCGACGTGACGATGGAAGAATTCGAGGCTTCGCTCGAGCGCGAGCTTCGCGCTCGCCGGTTCGAAGCTCGACCGATCGGTGCAGTTGAAGCCGTGTTCCGCCTTGTACAGATGGAACGTCGCTCCGGGGTTCGCGGCCCGAACCTCGTCGACCTGCGACATCGGGATGTGGGCGTCGAGCTCGCCGTAATGGAACAGGATCGGGCAACGGGGCTTTTCCGCCAGATACTGCGAGGTCCCGCCGCCGTAGTACGAAATCGCGGCCGCGATCGGCAGGCGTGCCGCCGCGAGATAGGTCATCGTGCCGCCCCAGCAGAAGCCGACGACGCCGACCTTGCCTGCCGCCGCGACCCGGTCGACCGCGGCGCGCACGTCGAGCATGACCTGCTCGTTCTGCAGCTTCTGCATGTGGGCGAAGCCCGTCTGGATGTCCGTGTACGGGACGTCGATCCCGGGCTGGATCCGATCGAACAGCGCCGGCGCGATCGCGAGGAATCCGGCCGCCGCGTATTGGTCTGCGACCGCGCGAATGTGGCGCGTCACGCCGAAGATCTCCTGAATCACGACGATCCCGCCGCGCGGCTTGCCGTTCGGCTCCGCGAGATACGCGTTCAAGCGGTGTCCGTCCGACGCCTTCAGGTCGATGGTGCTTCCCATGGTTCGATGCTCCGCCAATCGGGGTCGGTGAGAATAGCGCGTTCGCTCGCCGCGGCTCAAGGCGCCGTCAACGCTCCAGGATCGCGGTCACGCCCATGCCGCCGGCGGTGCAGATCGATATCAGGCCGCGCTTCGCCCCGCTCTCGGCGAGAACCTTCGCGAGCGTCGCGACGATCCGCGTACCCGTCGCCGCGAACGGGTGGCCGATCGCGACGCTGCCCCCCTTGACGTTGAGCTTCGCGCGATCGATCGCGCCGAGCACCTCGGATCGACCGAGCCGGTCGCGGCAGAACGCGGGATCGGTCCATGCCTTCAGCGTGCACAGCACCTGGCCGGCGAAGGCTTCGTGGATCTCGTAGAAATCGAAATCGGTCAGCGCCAGCCCGGCATCGGCGAGCATCCTCGGAACGGCGTACGCGGGCGCCATCAGCAGGCCTTCCCGGTGATCGACGTAGTCGACCGCGGCGACCTTGCCGTAGGCGAGGTACGCGAGCACCGGCAGGTCGCGCGCCCGCGCCCATGCCTCGGATGCCAGCAGCACCGCCGAGGCACCGTCGGTCATCGGGGTCGAGTTGCCGGCGGTCAGCGTGCCGCCCGCCGACCGGTCGAAGACCGGCGACAGCCGTGCGAGCTTCTCCAGGCTCGTGTCATCGCGGACGTTGTCGTCGCGCGCGAGGCCGAGGTACGGGATCACCAGGTCCGAGTAGAAACCCTCGGCGTAGGCGGCGGATGCATTGCGATGGCTCTGCAGCGCGAGCCGGTCCTGCTCCTCGCGCGGGATCTGCCACTGCTTCACCATCCATTCGGTGCTCTCGCCCATCGACAGGCCGGTGCGCGGCTCCGCGACGCCCGGCAGCACCGGCTTGAAGTGTCGCGGACGCAGCCCGAGCCACGGCGCGATCCGGGCGCCGGCCGTCCTCCCGCGGTGGCTGCGGAGCAGCAGGCGCTGAAAACTTCGCGGGAATCCGATCGGCGGATCGCTCACCGTGTCGACGCCGCCGGCGATTCCGGCGTCGATCTGTCCGAGCGCGATCTTGTTCGCGACCAGGATCGCCGCTTCGAGGCTCGTGCCGCAGGCGCGTTGCAGATCGACCGCCGGCGTCTGCGGCGCGAGGCCCGAATCCAGCACGCACTCGCGGGCGAGGTTCCATTGGCTCGGGTGCTTGATCACCGCGCCGGCGGCGACCTCGCCCACGCATTGCCCGCGCAGCCCGAAGCGCTCGACGAGTCCGGCGAGCGCCGCGGTGAGCATCTGCGGATTTCCGACCTCGGCGTACGCCCCGTGACCCCGGGCGAATGGAATGCGAGTACCGCCGACGATCGCGACGCGCCGAGTCTTCGTGCCGACCAGCATGGTTCGCCCCTCCGTTCGAAGCTCGCGCGCATTATGGACCCGGCGCCGGGCGCGCAGAACCCGGGCGCGCGGGAAAATGCCGGGCGTGTTCAGGTATCCTTGGACACGATGCGTGAATTCACCGACAAGCGTTTCGAGCGCCGCGTCGCGGCGCTGGTCAATTCCGGGCAGCGCGGCGTGCTGTGCGGCGGCCGCAAGGGCGTCGAGAAGGAGGCCTTGCGGGTCACCCCGCACGGGCAGATCGCGCAGACCGCGCATCCGCCGGCGCTCGGCGCCGCATTGACGAACCCGCGGATCACCACCGACTTCTCCGAAGCCTTGATCGAGTTGGTCACGCCGCCGTTCGGCCAGAGCTGGGAACTGCTGCAATACCTGTGCGACCTGCACCAGTTCGTGTATCGGCATCTCGGCGACGAGATGCTCTGGGCGACGAGCATGCCCTGCGCGGTGCGCTCCGACGAGGAGATCCCGATCGCACGTTACGGACCGTCGAACGTCGGCCGACTGAAGACGATCTACCGCAACGGGCTCAGCCTGCGTTACGGACGCATGATGCAGGCGATCGCCGGCGTGCACTTCAACTATTCGTTTCCGGCGTCCCTGTGGGAGGCGCTCGCGCCTCTCGAGGGGGCGGGCGCGGTGGACACGGCGTTCGTCTCGGACGCGTACTTTGCAGCGTTGCGCAATTACCGGCGCTTCGGCTGGTTGATCCTCTACTTGTTCGGGACCTCGCCAGCGGTCAGTCGGGCCTTCCTGGCAGGACGCGACCACGATCTGCCGGCGCTCGATGCCGATACCTTGTACGAGCCGTATGCGACCTCGCTCAGGATGAGCGACATCGGCTACCGCAACAAGAATCAGGCCACGGTGAGCGTGTCGGTGAATAGCCTGCAAGCTTACGTCCGCGACCTCAATCACGCGATCCGGACGCCGTTTCCAGGCTACGAGAAGCTCGGGGTCAAGGTCGGCGGAGAGTACCGACAGCTCAGCGCGAACGTCCTGCAGGTCGGCAACGAGTACTACAGTTTCATCCGCCCGAAGCGCGTGGTCCGGTCGGGCGAGCGGCCGACGCGGGCGCTCGAGCGGGGTGGCGTCGAATACCTCGAGATGAGGGCGCTCGACGTCAGCGTGTTCGATCCGGTCGGGGTGAATCAGGACACGTTGCGCTTCGCCGAGGCGTTCCTCGCGTTGTGCCTGTTGCGCGACAGTCCGCCGATCGAGCGCGACGAGCAGCAGGCGCTCGATCGCAATCACGTGACCGTCGCGCGGCGCGGACGCGAGCCCGGTCTGAGCCTGCGCTTCGACGGGCGGGATCGACCGATGCGCGAGTGGGCGCGTGAGCTGCTCGACGACCTGGAGGCGGTCTGCGAGCTCCTCGATCAGGACAACCCCGCGGCACCCTACCGCGGATCGCTGGTGCGCCAGCGAGAGAAGATCGAGGATCCGGCCGCGACGCCGTCGGCCCGGCTGCTCGCCGAGATGCGCGATGCCGGGGAGACCTTCTTCCAGTTCGCGTTGCGCATGTCGCGCGTCCACAAGGACTACTTCCTCGGCCTGTATCCGCCGAACGAGAGCCGGCTCGCCGAGTTCGCGATCGCGGCCGAGGAGTCGCACGCGCAGCAACGACGCATCGAGGCGGGCGACCGGGACGATTTCGAGACCTATCTCGCGCGATACCTGACCGGCTGATCGCGGGCTCGTTTCATTTGACATAACGCGATCCGGATCGGCGTGGGAGGGGAAACCGCGGCGGCGTTCACGCTTTTTCGCCGCGGGACTCCCGCGGGATCTGCAAGCCTGTGCCGTAGGTCGCAGCGCCCGCGCCCGCGTTTCGGTCCAATGCGTCCATGCGGATGAATTCGTCGTTGACGGAGGACCTCCCCGACTTGCCGCACGCGCGGCAACTGAAGGACGGGTTTCCGTGGTTGCGGTTCGGCCGCGAGCTCGAGGTGGTGTTCCGACGCGCCCGGCTCGAGGAGTCGCTCGGCTACATCCGCGCGAATCTCGTGCTCGCGATCGCGATCGCGATCGCCCTGTCCGCGATGGACGCGCTCGTGCTGGGTCGCGCGCTGGATCGCATCCCGGGCACCATCGACGTCGCGTTCACGGTGCCGCTGCTCGTGATCGTGCTGGCGGCGAGCTTTTCGCCCAATCGGCAGAGGATCTACCCGCCGCTCGCGATCGTCGCCTTCACGGCCTGCGGTCTGAGCCAGGTCGCGATCCAGGTCGTGACCTCGCTCGGCGGGGCCCAGTTCCTGTTTCCGGCGATGATCGTGACGGCGATGTACGTGTACTTTCTCGCGGGCCTGGACTTCTACGCGGCGCTCGCGGTCAATTTCCTCGTGTTGCTCGCGTATCTGGCGGCCGGTCACCTGATGGCGCTGCCGGGGACCGAGTTCGGCTACGACGCGCTCACGCTCGTCGCCGCGAACCTGATCGGCGCGTCGGTCGCGTACATGCAGGAGCGCACCAGCCGGTTTCGATTCCTCGAGACCGGCTTGCTGCGCGAACTGGTTGCGCGGGACGGACTCACCGGGATCCAGAACCGGCGGATGTTCGACCTGCACATCCAGCGCGTCTGGCAGCAGGCGGTTCGCGACGCCCAACGAATCGCCGTGCTGCTCGTCGACATCGACTGCTTCAAGGAATACAACGATCGCTACGGTCACCAGGCCGGCGACGAGTGCCTGCGGGCGGTCGCCGCGACCTTGAGCCAGTGTGCCCGGCGCCCGCTCGACTTCGTCGCCCGCTACGGCGGCGAGGAATTCGCGCTGGTCCTCTACGAGGCGAGCCGGGAGTACGTCGCGGAGGTCTCGACCCGCATCCAGCGTTCGATCGCCGAACTCAACTTCCTGCACGAGGCGTCCCCGGTCGCGAGCCGGCTGACCGTGAGCATCGGCGCCGCCTATATCCTGCCGACCGCGTCGCGCAGTCCCGAGGGCCTGATCCAGCTGGCGGACGAAGCGCTCTACAGCGCGAAGGGCCAGGGTCGCAACCGGGTCGTCGTGATGGAAGCCGAATACCAGAATCTGCAGACCGGACGCTTCGAGAAGCGCCGCGGGCTGCGTCTCGGCTGACGAAACGCCGTACGCCCGCCCGGCGTCAAGGCTCCCGGAAGATCGCGGTCCGGGGCTCGCCCCCCGCGGTCAGGCTCCCGCGGAACATGCCCTCGACGTTGCAATCGATCGCGATCCGGCCGTGTCGATCGATCGCGATCACGCCGCCTTCCCCTCCGCGCGCGACCAGTTCGCCGTGCACGACGTCGTGGACCGCCTGATCGAGGCTCGCTCCGCCGTAGCGCATCCGGGCGCAGAGGTCGTGCGCGACCGCGTTGCGCAGGAAGATTTCGCCGTGCCCGGTCGCCGAGACCGCGCACGCCCGGTCGTCCGCGTACGTTCCGGCGCCGATCACCGGCGAATCGCCGATCCTGCCGTAGCGCTTCGCGGTCATGCCGCCGGTCGAGGTCGCGGCGGCGAGGTGGCCATGCACGTCGAGCGCGACCGCGCCGACCGTGCCGACGTGCGCCAGCGGGAGCGGCGCGTCGCCGGCGGTCAGTACCCGTTGCAGCTGCTGCCAGCGTTCCTCCGTCCGGAAGTACTCGTTCGGCACGAGCGCGAACCCTTCGGCGAGCGCGAACTCCTCGGCCCCCGCGCCACCGAGCATCACGAACGGCGACCGCTCCATCACCGCGCGCGCGAGCTCGATCGGGTTCTTCACGTGCCGCAGCCCGCAGACCGCGCCGGCCCGCAGCGCCGCGCCCTCCATGATCGACGCGTCGAGTTCGTGGTGGCCCTCGCGCGTGCACACGGCGCCGCGTCCGGCATTGAACATCGGGTCGTCCTCGAGCACGACGACCGCGCGCACCACCGCGTCGAGGCTCGAGCCGCCACGCTCCAGGACCTCGCGGGCGGCATCGAGCGCCGCGAGCATGCCTTCGTGATAGCGACGCTCGCGCGCCGGCTCGATCTGGCCGCGTGGGGGCGTGCCCGCGCCACCGTGAACCGCGATCCCGTACATCGTCGCCGCTCCTTGCCTGTTCGATTGCGACTCGTAAGGCTATCATCCATCGGCAATGACACAAGCCATCGACCGCCGGCCGATCCGCAGCGTCCTGATCGCGAATCGTGGAGAAATCGCGATTCGCGTGATGCGGGCGGCGTCCGAGCTCGGTCTGCGCACGATCGCGATCCACTCGCACGAGGACCGTTTCTCGCTGCACCGGACGAAGGCGGACGAGAGCTATCTGGTCGGCGAGGGCCGTTCGCCGGTCGAGGCCTACCTCGACATCGCCGGGATCGTGCGGGTCGCGCGCGACGCCGGGGCGGACGCGGTCCATCCGGGCTACGGCTTCCTGTCGGAGAGCCCGGAGTTCGCGGAGGCCTGCGATTCGGCCGGCCTGGTGTTCGTCGGTCCCACGCCGGAGACGATGCGCCGCCTCGGCAACAAGGTGCAAGCGCGTCATCTCGCGGTCGCCGCCGACGTTCCGGTGATGCCGGCGACGCCGCCGTTGCCGAGCGACGATCGCGCGTGTCTCGCGGCCGCACGCGAGATCGGCTTTCCGGTGATGCTGAAGGCGAGCTGGGGAGGCGGCGGTCGCGGGATGCGCATCGTCGAATCCGAGGACGGGCTGGCCGACACGATCGCGACCGCCCGGCGCGAGGCGAAGGCGGCGTTCGGCAAGGACGAGGTCTATCTCGAGAAGCTGATTCGCCGCGCGCGCCACGTCGAAGTGCAGATCCTCGGGGACGACCACGGCAACCTCGTGCATCTGTACGAGCGCGACTGCACCGTGCAGCGGCGCAACCAGAAGGTCGTCGAGCGCGCACCGGCGGCCTTCCTCGGCGCCGAGCAGCGCACCGCGCTGTGCGAGGCGGCTCTGCGCATCGGACGCGCGGTGGGCTACCGCTCGGCCGGCACCGTCGAGTTCCTGCAGGACGCGGACACCGGGAAGTTCTACTTCATCGAGGTGAATCCGCGGATCCAGGTCGAGCACACGGTCACCGAGTGCGTGACCGGGATCGATCTCGTGAAGGCGCAGCTGCGCATCGCCGCCGGCGCGCGCATCGGCGATGCCGCGAGCGGCGTCCCCCCGCAAGCCGAGATCCGCGTGACCGGCCACGCGCTGCAGTGCCGGGTCACCACCGAGGATCCGGAGAACCAGTTCGTCCCGGACTACGGCCGGGTGACCGCGTACCGCAGTCCCGCCGGCTTCGGCATCCGGCTCGATGCCGGCACGGCCTACGCGGGAGCGATCATCACGCGATACTACGACTCGCTGCTGGTGAAGGTCACCGCCTGGGCGCCGACGGCCGACGAGACGATCGCGCGGATGCATCGCGCGCTCTGGGAGTTCCGAATTCGCGGTGTCGTGACCAACCTGCGATTCCTCGACCAGCTGATCAGGCATCCGCGGTTCGCGAGCGCCGATTACACGACCCGCTTCATCGACGAGACCCCCGACCTGATCCGGATTCCGCACAAGCGGGATCGCGCGACGCGGCTGCTCAGTTACATCGGCGAAGTCATCGTCAACGGCAATGCCGAGGTGAAAGGGCGCGTACGACCCGAGCAGCCGGTGTTTGCTCGGCTGCCGAAAGCCGAAGTGCCGACGCCGGCTCCGGGGACGAAGCAGCGGCTCGACGAACTCGGCGCCGAGCGCTTCGCCGAGTGGATGCTCGGCGAGCGCCGGGCACTGCTCACCGACACGAGCATGCGCGACGCCCATCAGTCGCTGCTCGCGACGCGCTTCCGGACGCAGGACCTCACCGCGATCGCGCCGTATTACGCGGCGATGTTGCCGCAACTGTTCTCGGTCGAGTGCTGGGGAGGCGCGACCTTCGACGTCGCGATGCGCTTCCTGCGCGAGGATCCGTGGGAGAGGCTCGCGGAGCTGCGCACGCGGATGCCGAACCTGCTGTTGCAGATGCTGTTGAGGTCGGCGAACGCGGTCGGCTACACGAATTATCCCGACAACGTCGTGCGCCACTTCGTCGCCCGCGCCGCGCATGCGGGCATCGACCTGTTCCGAGTGTTCGATTGCCTGAACTGGACCGAGAACATGCGCGTCGCGATCGAGGCGGTTCGCGAGACGGGCCGGCTCTGCGAGGCGGCCATCTGCTACACCGGGAACCTGTCGAACCCGGCCGAGCGCAAGTACGATCTGCGCTACTACCTCGGGATCGCCCGGGAGCTCAAAGCGATGGGCGCCCACGTGATCGGCATCAAGGACATGGCGGGACTGTGCCTGCCGAGCGCCGCGGCGACCCTGGTCCGTGCGTTGAAGGAGGAGATCGGACTGCCGATTCACTTCCACACGCACGACACCAGCGGGATCGCCGCCGCGAGCGTGCTCGCGGCGATCGAGGCCGGCGCCGATGCGGTCGACGGCGCGATCGACTCGCTGTCCGGCCTGACCTCGCAACCGAATCTCGGTTCGATCGCCGAGGCGCTTCGCCACGGCCCGCACGACACGGGCGTCGAGCCGGGAGCCCTGCGCGCGATTTCCGGCTACTGGGAACAGGTCCGCCGCGGCTACGTCGCGTTCGAGAGCGACATCCGCGCCGGCGCGTCGGAAGTCTACGTCCACGGGATGCCGGGCGGGCAGTACACCAATCTTCGCGAGCAGGCCCGTTCGCTCGGCATCGAGGATCATCGCTGGCACGAAGTCGCGGCGGCCTACGCCGACGTCAACGACCTGTTCGGCGACATCGTCAAGGTGACGCCGACCTCGAAGGTCGTCGGCGACATGGCGATCATGATGGTGACGAGCGGTCTCGATCGCGCCGCGGTCCTCGATCCAGAGGTCGAGATCGCGTTTCCGGTGTCCGTCGTGCAGCTCTTCCGTGGCGATCTCGGCCAGCCGCTCGGGGGCTTCCCGCCCGATCTGCAGCGCAAGGTGCTGAAGGGTGCGGAGCCGCTGCGCGATCGACCGGGCGCGTCGTTGCCGCCGACCGACCTCGCCGCCGAGCGAGCCGCGGCCGAGCTCAAGGTCGGTCGCGCGATCAGCGAAGACGAACTCGCCTCCTACCTCATGTATCCGCGGGTGTTCGTCGAGTACGCCGCGGACCGCGCCCGCTACGGAGACCTGAGCACGCTGCCGACCGCGGTCTTCTTCTACGGGATGCAGCCCGGGCAGGAGATCAACGTCGATCTGGAGCGCGGCAAGACGTTGATCGTCCGTTACGTGACGACCAGCGATCCGCACGAGGACGGCACCCGCACCGTCTTCTTCGAGCTGAATGGGCAGCCGCGGCCGGTCCGCATCGCGGATCGCAGCCAGGTCGCATCGCGACCGCCGACGCGCAAGGCGAATGCCGACGATCCCACCCACCTGGGGGCGCCGATGCCGGGGACCGTCGCGACGGTCACGGTGCACGCCGGGCAGCGAGTCGCCCGTGGCGACGTGATCGTGACGCTCGAGGCGATGAAAATGGAGACCTCGGTGCGCGCCGAGCGCGACGCGACCGTGAAGGAAGTGCTCGTGCGTCCCGGCCAGTCGGTCGACACGAAGGATCTGATCGCGATCTGCGAATGAACGCGCCGGATCGCTAGATCACCGCATCCTTCAGGTCGCGGCCCTTGTCCGCCGCCTTCGTGGGGTCGAGTCGCGCGCGGCCGGCGATCAGCTTGCGCGCGGCCATGTAATCCTTCGTGTCGTCGACGGCTTCGACCGCGGTGAGCTCGCCATCGCGCAGGTACAGCGTGCTGAAGCCGCCGCGGCGCGGGTCACCGCGCAGCACGCGCTCGTCGCGGTCGCCGCGCAATCCGACGATCAGCAACTTGTGCTCGTACTGGTCCGACCAGAACCAGGGGATGCGATCGTGGATCACGTTGCGCCCGAGCATGTTCAGGGCCGCGGTCTTCGCCTGCTCGAACGCGTTGTCGACGCTCTCGAGGCGGATGCGGCGACCGTAGTGCGGCGACGGATGGTTCACGCAATCGCCAGCCGCGAAGATCGACGGATCCGAGGTCCGGCAGTACTCATCGACCACGATGCCGTCGTCGACCGCGAGTCCCGCGCTCGCGGCCAGATCGGTGATCGGAACGGCCCCGACGCCGGCGATCACGAGATCCGCCGCGAGCCGCGTGCCGTCGCCGCAGACGACCGCCGCGACGCGATCGCTCCCCTCGATCGACACGACCCGGGTGTTGCACGAGAGGCGCACCCCGTGCGCGCGATGCGCCTCGGCGAAGAACGCCGAGACCTCGGGCGAGACGACGCGGGCCATCACGCGATCCGCCATCTCGAGCACCGTCGCCTCGAGGCCGAAATGGCGGCAGGCCGCGGCTGCCTCGAGCCCGATGTAGCCGCCGCCGATGATCACCGCCGACGCGCCCGCGCGCAGCTGCGCGCGCAATGCGTTCGCGTCGTCGATCGTCCGCAAGGTGTGGACTCCGGCGAGATTCGCGCCGGCGCACGGCAGAGGCCGGGCGCGAGCACCGAGGCACAGCAGCGCGCGATCGTAGGTCAATCGTTCGCCGCCGCCGAGTTCGACGGTGTGGGCCGCCCGGTCGAGGCGAACCGCCTTCGAGCCGAGCCGCAACTCGACACGGTGCTCGTCGTAGAAGGGTCGGTGCCGGAACGGCAAGCGCTCCGCGGCGAGCTCGCCGTGCAGGAACTTCTTCGACAACGGCGGCCGCTGGTAGGGCAGCTCGCGCTCCTCGCCCACGAGGATCAAGCGGCCGTCGAATCCCTCGCGACGCAGCGTGTCGATCGCCTGCGCGCCGGCTTGGCCGGCGCCGACGATCAGGAATGTCGTGCTCATTCGAAAACTCCACCTTTGCGCCGCACCGGCGCCCGCGGCATCGTGCACCATCACGGGGCGTCGCCCGACCGGCTCGGCGGTCGTCGGCGACGTCGCCGGTTAATGCTATTCTGAGTTGGACCAAGAATACTCCTCGGAGAATGGGATGAAACTGATCACCGCCATCATCAAGCCCTTCAAGCTCGACGACGTCCGCGCGGCGCTGTCGGAAATCGGGGTCTCGGGCATGACCGTGACCGAGGTGAAAGGTTTCGGACGCCAGCGGGGTCATACGGAGTTGTATCGCGGCGCCGAATACGTCGTCGATTTCGTCCCGAAGACGCGAATCGAGGTCGCCGTCCAGAACGAGATCGTCGAGCAGGTCATGGAGGCGATCGCCGGCGCGGCGAAGACCGGCAAGGTCGGGGACGGCAAGATCTTCGTGACCGAGTTGTTGCGGGTCGTTCGCATCCGCACCGGCGAGTCGGACGACGCCGCGTTGTAGCGGCCGTCGCCGGCAAGGACGCGCGGCTCGTGCGTCGGCCCACGGGTCTGCGGATCCTCGGCGCGTGTGCGCTCGCGGCGTTCGTCGCGAACGTCGCGGTCGCCGCGAAGTTCACCGATCGCCAGCGGACCCGGATCGAGGAGCCTCGCCCCGCCGGCGTGCCGAGCGACGCGCGGCTCGTCGCGAGCGGTGCGGTGATCGGCAAGATCGACATCATCACGCACAACATCTTCAATCTGTCCGACCCGCGCGACGACGTTCCCCTGTTCCGCCTCGCGAATCGCCTGCACATCCGCACGCGCGACTCGACGATCCGTGCGCAGCTGCTGTTCGCGACCGGCCAGAAGTACCGCCCGCGCCTGCTGGCGGAGACCGAGCGAAATCTTCGACAGCTCCCGTTCATCTACGATGCTCACGTCGTGCCGGTGCGCTACGCGCACGGCAAGGTCGAGATCGCGGTGATCACCAAGGACGTGTGGACCTTGAGTCCGGGGATCAATTTCAGCCGCACCGGCGGGGCGAACAACTCGAGCGTCGAACTCTCCGACTCGAATTTCCTGGGGCGCGGCAAGTCCCTGGACTTCCAGCACGGGCGCAACGTCGATCGCAGCAGCAACACGCTCGAGTGGTCCGATCCGAACGTCCTCGGATCGCGGTGGACCGACGCGCTGGCCTATGCCGACTCGAGCGACGGGCGACGCCGCGCGCTCGACGTCGAGCATCCGTTCTATTCGCTCGAGACCCGCTGGAGCGTCTCGGCGAGTGCGCAGCAGTACCAGCGGGCGGTCTCGCGCTACGCGTACGGCAATATCGGCGACCAGTTCGAGGATTCCGAACACGCCTACGCGCTGAGTGGCGGCGTGTCGGCGGGCCTGGTGCGGGGCTGGACGCGCCGCTGGATCGCCGGCGCGCAGTACGATCGCAACGAATTCCTCGTCGATCCGACGACCTCGCTGCCCGCGCGCGTGCTCCCGGCTGCGCAAACGCTCGCGTATCCGTACGTCGGATTCGAGCTGATCCAGGACGACTACCGCAAGACCGGCGACCTCAACCAGATCGGGCGCACCGAGGATCTGTATTTCGGTCTGCAGGCCGGGGTCACGGTCGGCTACTCGACCGGCGCGTTCGGCGCGAGCCAACGCGCGATCATCGTCACCGGGAATGCCCGCAAGGGATTTCAGATCGACCCGGACCAGCAGCTGTTCGCATCCGCGGACTTCCGGACCCGGATCGAACAGGGGCGAGCGCGCAACCTGATCGCGGATGCGGCCGCGCGCTATTACTGGCGGTGGTTGCCGGAGTGGGTGCTGTACGCCGGGGTGTCGGGAATGGCAACCGATGCACTCGACCCTCAGGCCCAGCTCACGATCGGCGGTGACAGTGGCCTGCGCGGCTATCCGTTGCGCTACGAGGCCGGCAGCTCGAAGGCACTGTTCACGGTCGAGCAGCGCTTCTACACGGACTGGTTCCCGTTCCGCCTCGTCCGCGTCGGCGGCGCGATCTTCGCGGACGCGGGTCGGGCCTGGGGCCCCGCGATCATCGGCGGCAATCGGCCCGGGATGCTCGAGGACGTCGGATTCGGCCTGCGTCTCGGCAACACGCGCTCGGGACTCGGCAACGTGCTGCACATCGACTTCGCGTTTCCGCTGAACGCGCCGCCGGGCGTGAGCCGATTCCAGGTGCTGGTGCAGACCCTGCAGAGCTTCTGATGCGTCGCGCGGTCACGCGGCGCCAACCTCAGGAGTCGGCGCGCTTGCGTCGCCGCGAGAGCAACGCGAGGAATCCGATGCAGACCGAGAAGTTCAGGATCCACCAGCCGAGCTGTCGCACCCGGCCGTGCCCTGATCGGGTCTTCGGGAATCCGGTCAGCACGCCGCGCAGCGTTTGCGTCGAGCGGCCGGCCCGGATCTCGAACGCGAACGCCGTCGGCCCCGAGACCGCCAGCTGCGGCGTACGGACCGAGTAGCCGCCGTCGACCGTCGCCGTCGCCGGGTAGGACCGGCCCCGGAACTCGACGGTGACGGCGGCGTCGGTCACGGGCGCTCCATCGAGTGCGCGGCTCACCCGCAGGGTCAGGGTGTCACCGTTCAACAATCCGACGAGCCGGTAGCTCGGCGACTTCGCGACGACGCGCGCCGGCGTCGGCGCGGTCGCTGCGCTCGCGAGGGTCGCGAACGACAGCGCGAGGAGCCCGAGCGCCCGCCAGAGCAAGCGCCCGAACCGGGACGATGCCTGCGCTGCGCGCCGCCGCGGATCGGCGGTGGTGCGTCCGGCATCGGTTGCGATCGCGAACATCGCCGTTCGCTGCGGATCAGCCGCTCATCGGGCGGTCGGTGCGCGTCGACCGGTCCGCGAGATGCCGAGCACACCGCCCCGCACGATCTCGACGATCTCGCCGAACGCCGAAATCGTCGCGACGGCCTCCGCGATCTCGTCCTCGGTGCCGGCGATCTCGACGATCCAGGCCGGCTCGGTCGACAGCACCTTGCCGCCGCTGCGACGGACCACCTGCGTCGCGGCGTCCTCCTGGCCGGCCGCGATCCGCAGCTTCAGCAGCGCGAGCTCTCGAGCGAGGTGATCGCCGCTCGTCATGTCCTCGACCGTGACGACGTCGACGAGCTTTTGCAATTGGGCATTTATCTGCGCGATCACCGCATCCGATCCGGTGGTCACCAGGGTGATCCGCGAGATCGACGGGTCGCTGGTCGGCGCGACCGAGAGCGACTCGATGTTGTAGCCGCGGCTCGAGATCAGCCCCGTGACGCGGGTGAGCGCGCCGGCTTCGTTCTGCAGGAGAATCGCGATGAGATGTCGCATGGCCCGATAGGATAAGGGACGGCGGCACTTGGGCGCCAGGGCGTTAGCTGCTACGCTTTGTCGCGTGAACGACAGACACGAACCGACGGGCTCGGCGCCGCATCCGCGCGCCGGCGACATGATGACCGGCGCCGAAATGATCGTCCAGGTGCTGGTGGACGAGGGCGTCGACACCGTGTTCGGCTACAGCGGCGGCGCGATCCTGCCGATCTACGACGCGGTGTTCTGCCACAACGAGGCGACCCAGGGGTCGATGCCGCTGATCGTGCCGGCGAACGAGCAGGGCGCGGCGTTCATGGCGGCCGGATACGCGCGAGCGAGCGGACGCGTCGGCGTCGCGCTGGTGACGTCCGGGCCGGGCGCGACCAATACCGTGACCCCGGTGCGCGACTCGATGGCCGATTCGGTGCCGATCGTCGTGATCTGCGGTCAGGTGCCGACCAGCGCGATCGGCACCGACGCGTTCCAGGAAGCGCCGGTACCGAGCATCATGGGCTCGGTCGCGAAGCACGTGTTCCTCGTGACGGATCCGACCCGGCTCGAGGCGACCGTGCGCACCGCGTTCGAGATCGCCCGCACCGGTCGACCGGGTCCGGTCGTGCTCGATATCCCGAAGGACGTGCAGAACTGGCGCGGCGCGTTCAATGGCTCCGGACGCCTGCCGATTCCCGGGTACCGCCAGCGCTTGACCCGCATCGGTGCGAACCAGCTTTCGGAATCGGCGTGCGCGACGCTGCTCGCCGCGCTGGCGAAATCCGAACGGCCGTTGATCTATGCGGGCGGCGGCGTGATCAACGGCGGCGCGGCGGAGGCGCTGCGCGACCTGGTGCGCGAACTGCGGATTCCGGTCGTGACGACCCTGATGGGGATCGGCGCGATCGACACGTCGGACGCGATGGCGATGCGCATGCTCGGGATGCATGGCGCGGCCTTCGCGAACTACGCCGTCGAGGATTGCGACCTGCTGCTCGCGGTCGGCGCGCGCTTCGACGATCGGGTGGCGGGCAATCCGGCGAAGTTCGCCGCGAACGCGAAGTTCATCGCGCAGTTCGACATCGACGTATCGGAAGTGAACAAGGTCAAGCCCGTCCACTGGAGCCACCTGGGCTCGTTGCCGGAGGCGCTTGCCGCGCTGCGCGAGGGCGCCCGCCGAGCCGGCTTCCGGCGCGACTGGTCGGCGTGGCACCGGCACTGTGATTGCCTGCGGCGCAGCCATGCGATGAACTACGATCGCGCGAGCCAGCGGATCCAGCCGCACTATGTGATCGAGGAAATCAATCGCCTGACTCGCGGCGAGGCGATCATCAGCACCGGCGTCGGCCAGCATCAGATGTGGGCGGCGCAGTACTTCGATTTCCGCAGCCCGCGGCTCTGGCTGACCTCGGGGAGCATGGGCACGATGGGATTCGGGCTGCCCGCGGCGATCGGTGCGCAGTTCGCGATGCGCGGCCGCGTGGTGATCGACTTCGACGGCGATGCGAGCATCCGCATGAACATCGGCGAGCTGGAGACCGTGACGACCTACGGGTTGCCGGTGAAGGTCGTCGTGATCAACAACTGCGGCGACGGCATGGTGAAGCAGTGGCAGAAGCTGTTCTTCAAGGGCCGCCTGAGCGCGAGCGACAAGAGCCTGCACAAGAAGGATTTCGTCAAGGCGGCGATTGCGGACGGATTCGAATTCGCGGTGCGGCTCGAGAACAAGGCGGACGTGCCGAGGGTCGTCGACGAGTTCATCCGGTTCCCGGGTCCGGCGTTCCTCGAGGTGGTCGTGGATCCGGACGCGGGGGTCTATCCGATGGTCGGGCCCGGCCAATCGTACGATGAAATGATCACCGGCGAGTTCATCGCCTCGCGCAAGTCCGTCGCGATCGTGCCGCCGGGCGAATCCGAGATGTTCTGACGAGGCGCGCGCTCGCGCGCCCCGCTCACCAGGTGCCGCTGTTGCTCATCGAGGCCCACGGTTCCGCCGGGGCGAGCGCTGCGCCCTTTTGCAACAGCTCGATCGAAATGCCGTCCGGGGATCGCACGAACGCCATGCGCCCGTCGCGTGGCGGCCGGTTGATCGTGACGCCGTGGTCCATCAAGCGTCGGCAGGTGGCGTAGATGTCGTCGACCTCGTAGGCGAGGTGACCGAAATTGCGTCCGCCGGCATAGGTCTCGGGGTCCCAGTTGTGGGTGAGCTCGACCTGCGCGCTCGAGTCGCCCGGCGCGGCGAGGAACAGCAGCGTATACCGGCCCTGCGGGTAGTCCTTGCGAGAGAGCAGTTCGAGTCCGAGCGCGTCGCGATAGAAGCGCAGCGACTGCTCGACGTCGCCGACCCGTACCATCGTGTGCAGGTATTTCATTCGGTTGCGTTCCTCCGATCGGTCCGATCGCGCGCCTGCGCGAATCCGGCGAGCCAGATTACCGCATTGCGTTGGTGGCGCGGGATCGATCCGCCGGACCGCCGGTTGTTTCCAAATAGAGACAGATTTGCTGTTATGCAAAAAATAATCAAGATTGTGTAATAAATCACGAAAAACATTGGACTTATTCATATGACGTGGTAGGGTTATCCACAGCCGAGCGTGAATCGCTTTCATGACGTCGATTCTGTGCAACAGACGACGTGCGCCAAGAAAGGCCGAGCGTCGATCACGTTTTCGTGGTGCGCATCCGCCGTGACTGGACGTGCCGTTATGGATCCGGCACCTGTTCCACTAAAATCCCCGGTTCGTCCGGGGTTTTTTTTGCCCGCGACGAGGGAGCCTGACGATGTCCACGGTTCTGCTCACCGGCGCCTCGCGGGGCATCGGTGCCGAGTTCGTCCGCCAATACGCCGCCGATGGCTGGCGCGTTCACGCGCTGGCCCGCGATCCCGGGAACGCCCGCGGACTCGCCGAGGTATGCCGGGTGTCCGGCGACCGGGTTCGGGTTCACGCGGTCGACGTCACCGATCACGCCGCGATCGACGCGCTCGCGACGGATCTCGCGGGGACGCCGATCGACGTGCTGCTCAACGTCGCCGGCGTTCTGGTCGCGAACCCGTTCGGCCAGTCGGACTACGAGCGCTGGATGAATTCGATCCGGGTCAACGTGTTCGGACCGATGAAGGTCTCGGAGGCGTTCGTCGACCACGTCACCGCGAGCGAGCAGCGCAAGATCGTGACCCTGACCAGCGTGCTCGGGTCGATCGGCGGCAACGAGGCCGGCGGGATGTACGACTATCGATCGACGAAGGCCGCGGTCAACGCCGTGATGAAATCGATGAGTGTCGATCTGGCGGGGCGCCGGATCATCGCGGTGCCGATCCATCCGGGCTGGGTGCGCACCGACATGGGCGGCTCGCGTGCCGAGGTCGACGTGGCGACGAGCGTCACCGGCCTGCGTGCGGTGATCGCGGGATTGACGATCGCGCAGTCCGGTCGATTTCTGACCTTTCAGGGCGCCGAATTGCCTTGGTGAGGCTCGCGGGGCGTCCGCGCGGTCCGGAGGCGGTGCGATGAAGCTGCAACAGCTGCGGTATCTCGTCGCGGTCCACGACGCCGGGCTGAACATCACGGCGGCGGCGCGCCAGCTGCACACGTCACAGCCGGGCGTGAGCCGACAGCTGAAGATGCTGGAGGCAGAGCTCGGACTGCGGCTCTTCGAACGCGACGGTCGCGCGCTGACGCGAGTGACCGCCGCGGGCGAACGGATCATCACGCATGCCGCCAGGATCCTGCGCGAGATGCAGAACATCCGTGGCGCGTCACAGGATCTGCGGCAGGCCGATTGCGGGAGCCTCGCGATCGCGACCACGCACACTCAGGCGCGTTACGTGTTGCCGCCGGTGATCCGGGCCTTCCGCGAGCGCTACCCGAAAGTGCGGCTTCATCTGCACCAGGGCACCTCCGAGCAGATCGCCGAGCTGGTCGCCCGAGACCGGGTCGACTTCGCGATCGCGACCGGCGCGGAGGAGCTGTTCGGGCCCCTCGTGCGGCTACCGGTCTACCGCTGGCACCGGGTGGTCGTCGTGCCGAAGCGCCACCCGCTCGCGGTCGGCAAACTCACCCTGCGTCGCCTCGCCGACCACCCGATCGTGACCTACGTCTTCAGCTTCTCGGGCCGTTCGTCCCTGCCCGCGCTGTTCGAGGCCGCGGGCCTGACGCCCGACGTCGCGCTCACGGCGCAGGATGCCGACGTGATCAAGACCTACGTGCGGATCGGGCTCGGCGTGGGCATCGTCGCGGGGGTCGCGATCGATCCGGTGGGCGATGCGGACCTCGTCGTCCGCGACGCCCGTCACCTGTTCGCGGGCCATACGACCTGGATCGGTTTTCGCCGCGGCGGCCTGTTGCGCGCCTATATGTACGATTTTCTCGAACAGCTCGCACCGCACTGGACGCGCCGGCTGGTGCGCGACGCCGAACGATCCGAGACCCAGGACGAGGTCGATCGCGCGAGTGCGTCGCTCGCGATTCCTGACCGGGACCCGCAATGACCGGGCCTCGTTCGCGCCGGATGCCGGAAAGAAAGAAGCCGGGCGTTGCCCGGCTTCGTAGATCCCCATGCCATTTCTTGCTTTATCGAAAACCGCGATCGCTCGCGGGTGGTGAATCACGAGGTCGGTCTGCCGTCTCCACGCAACGCCTGAATTGCGTCGATGCAACACACTATACCGCGGCGGCCTGGCGATGCCAGTCCAAACAGCCATAACCAGCGAAAATTAATGTTGCGCAAACACGACAAATCGCCTCCGGCAAGCGCCGATGGGCTGATCCGCACGCGCCGCGCGTACTTCGACGTCCGCTACGGTCAGCTGCACGTGCGCACCGCCTTTCCGGCGACCGGCGGTTTCGACGAGCAGGCGCCGCTCGTCTGTCTCCACGATGCCGGCGGATCGAGCCGCGATTTCGGCGAATTCCTCGCCGCGATCGCGACCCGGCGCTCGGTGTACGCACCGGACTTGCCCGGCTCGGGCGAGTCCGATCCGCCTCCCGAGGACGCGACCGACGGGAGCGTTGCGGCCGCGATCCTCGATCTCGCCGCGGATCTGCGCCTGCGCCGGATCGATCTGCTCGGGGTCGGCACCGGAGTCGCGGCCGCCGTCGACGTCGCCCGCGCCGCGCCCGAGCGGGTGGGTCGACTCGTCGCGGTCGGTCCGCCGGCGGCCGCGCCCCTCGCGCGCACGACGCATCCGGTTCTGGTGCTCGCGCTCGACGGGATGCGCGCGCCGCCGGATGCGGGGTCTCGCGGCCGAAACGTCGAGTGGATCGACGCACCGGAGTACCGCGATCGACCGTTCCTGCTGGCGCCCCAATCGCTCGCCGAACGCGTCGCGGCGTTCCTCGATCGCGCTTGAGCCCGCCCCGCGCACCGGACCTGCCGCATGCGGATCAATAAATTCATCAGCGAAAGCGGCGTGTGCTCGCGGCGCGAGGCGGATCGGTGGATCGCCGCGGGTCGCGTGACCTGCAACGGTCGCCCGGCGACGCTCGGCACCCCGGTCGAGCCGGGCGATGACGTCCGCATCGATGGCGTACCGCTGCGCGAGAAGCGCCCCGCGGTGTACATCGCGCTCAACAAGCCCGTCGGGATCACCTCGACGACCGAATCCGACGTCGCCGGCAACATCGTCGACCTGGTCGGTCACGCCGAGCGCATCTTCCCCATCGGGCGCCTCGACAAGGACTCCGAAGGCTTGATCCTGCTCACCAACGACGGCGACATCGTGAACGAGATCCTTCGGGTGGAGAACGCACACGAGAAGGAATACGTCGTCGAGGTCGACCGGGCGATCACCCCGATGACGCTCGCGATCATGCGCAGCGGCGTGCGGATCCTCGGGCAGATGACCCGGCCGTGCCGCGCCGAGCGGATCGACGATCGGCGGTTCCGGATCGTGCTCACGCAGGGCTTGAACCGGCAGATCCGCCGGATGTGCTCGGCGCTCGGCTACCGCGTGACGCAGCTGCGGCGCGTGCGCATCAGCAACATCCCTCTTGGGGATTTGCGCCCCGGCGCCTGGCGGCCGCTGACGGCGGGCGAGCTCGCGGGCCTCCTGCCAGCCCGCTTCGCCGCGCCGCCACCGGATCAGCCTCCGCGCAGCACCTCGGCCGGCACGCCCTCGGTCCAGCGGCGTCCGGCCGACGCGCGCCAATCCGGATCTTGCGACTTGAGCGCCAGCCAGCGAAAGAAATCCGGGCCGCGCCCCGCCCAATAGGCTTGTCGGTACAGCACGCCGGAGGTGCTCGATTCGACGACGAACTTGCGACGCAGGCCGAGCGACGCGTAGTCGGACAGACAGCGGATTCGCGGCGAATTCTCGGCGAGGGCGTACTGATCGAGACCGATCTGCAGACGCAGCCGACCTTCCTGGGCGTACAGACAGACGTTCGGGGGCGTGCCGCGGATCATCGCGATGCCATGCACGATCGCGATGGGCTCGTCGCTCGGCGTCCAGGTGCCGTCCTGTGCATGCCAGTGCAGCACCATACGGCGGCGTCGGAAATCGATCACCGGAATCGCCGTCGCAGGCGCGTGACTCACGCGGTGGTCCCCCGCCCCGCTCAGCGCGACCGCTGCACGGGCAGATCCGCGAATGCCCGCTCGACGATCCGCGCGGTCAGGAGTTGCGGCAGGACCCGTGCCTGTCGCGACCCCGGCGTTCCCCCATAGACGACGTACAGGGGCACGCCGGCGCGCCCGAATCTCGCCAGCGCGCGGGTGATCCGCGGGTCTCCGTCGGTCCAGTCCGCGCGCATCAGCGTGACGTCGCGGGCCCGCAGGTACGCGCGGACCGCCGGATCGTCGAGCACCGTGCGCTCGTCCACCAGGCACGTCAGGCACCATCGGGCGGTGAAGTCGATGAACAGCGGACGCGCCTGTGCGCGCAGCAGTGCGACGCGCGCCGGATCGTACGGGATCCAGCCCGAGGGAACCGCTCCGTCCGCGGTCGCGACCGCCCGGGTCGACTGGCAGGCGATCGGCAATGCGACCGCGGCGATCAGCGACGCGACCGCCACCACGGTCGCGAGCCGTGGGAAACGACCCCTCGACTCGCGCAATCCCCAGGCCGCCAGACCGATCAGCACGACACCGCCGAGTGCCGCCGCGAAGCCGGTCGCGCTCGTCTGCTGTGACAGCACCCAGAGCAGCCACGCGACCGACGCGTACATCGGGAACGCGAGCAACTGCCGGAAGGTCACCATCCACGGACCCGGCCGGGGAAGGGCGCGGCGCATCCACGGGGCGAACGAAACGATCACCAAGGGCAGCGCGAGCCCGGCGCCGAGGGCCGCGAAGATCGTGAGCGCCCGCGGCGCCGATTGCGTCAGCGCGATACCGACTGCCGTCGCCATGAAAGGCGCGGTGCACGGGGAGGCGACCAGCGTCGTCAACACGCCGGTGAAGAAGGCGCCGCGGATTCCGCCGTCCCGCGTGAGCTTCTCGCCGACGTCGCCGAACGCTCCGCCGAATCCGAAGACGCCCGACAGGTTCAGGCCGACGAGCAGCAACAGGTAGCTCATCAAGGTCACGAAACGCGGCGACTGGAGCTGAAAACCCCAGCCGATGCGCGCGCCGCCGGTCCGCAGCGCGATCAGCATCCCCGCGAGCGCGAGCATCGAGATGAGCACGCCGCTGCCGAACGCGAGACCCTTGCGGCGCACGTCGCGCGGGTGCCGCGCCGCCTGTTCGACCAGGCTCACCGCCTTGATGGACAGTACTGGCAGCACGCAGGGCATCAGATTGAGGATCAGACCCCCGAGCAACGCAAGGCCCGCGAGGGGCCACAGCGCGTGCGCGCCCGAGCGTCGCGGTGTTGCGGGCTCGAGCGCCGCGGCCGGTGCCGCGGGGCTGCGTGCCGCGACGCTCGTGACGGTGAGCGACGGCGCGATCGAGAGCGCGACGGTGGACGGTGCCGCGCCGCCGGGTTCCGTCGCGATCACGAGACCGCGCAAGCGGCCGGAGTGTGGCTGGTAGCCCGGCTTCATCGAAATCTCGATCGCCCCCGCGTCGCGTCGGATCTGCTGGGGCGCCGCGTACTCGATCATGCCGTCCTCGTAGGGCACGAATTGCAGCGAGCGCGCGGCGGCGAGGCTCGGTCGAAGGTCGGCGCCGAGCCGGATCACGATGCGTCCGTCGCGCATCGCCGCCTCGATGGATCCGGTCGCCGGCCGCGGCAATCCGTCGACCGCGTGCGCGAACAGCGCCGCGGCGGCCGGATCCGCCGCACCCGCCGTCGGCTGGGTCGGCAGGGTGAGCGCGAGCTTCGCGCTCTGCGGAATGCACACGTCCGAGCACACGAGCCAGCTCGCATCGGCGTGCAGCGTGACCGGTGCGGGCGGCCGCAGGGTCGCCGGCGCATGGATCCGGACGAGATACACCGCGGTCTTCGCGTACCCGAAGTTCACCAGCGGGGCGAGCACGAATCGCTGCGGTGCCGGCCACTCGATCCGCCCCGCCCGGAATCCCGCCGGCAAAGTCCATGCGATCGTGGTCGCGCGGCCCGAGTCGCCCGGATTGCGCCAGTACGTGTGCCAGCCCGCGGCGAGATCGAGCACCAGCGCGACCCGGAACGACTGGCCGGGACCGATGCTGCGTACCGCGCTCTCCAGATGCGCCCGGACGTTCGGCGCACCGACGTCGTTTCCGGAGAGCGCGAGTGCGGGTGCGGTGGCGCCGCCGAGGAGCAGCGCGAGCAGCAGGACGATGGACTTGGGCATGATTTCACCGGCTCGGAAACGGCCCAACGATACACCTGCGGCCGCGCATCGGCTAATGTAGCCGCTCACCCGAACGCGAAACAGTCATGCAAGAAAATTACGTCGAGAAAATCCTGAAGGCGAAGGTCTACGACGTGGCGATCGAATCGCCGCTCGACGCCGCACCGCGCCTGTCCCGTCGGCTGCACAACCACGTGTTCCTCAAGCGCGAGGACCTGCAGCCGGTGTTTTCGTTCAAGATCCGCGGTGCCTACAACAAGATCGCGCAATTGTCCTCGACCGCCGCGGCGCGCGGCGTGATCTGCGCATCCGCCGGCAACCACGCCCAGGGCGTCGCGCTCGGCGCGCGCACCCGCGGGATCAAGGCGGTGATCGTGATGCCGGTCACGACGCCGCAGATCAAGGTCCAGGCGGTTGCCGATCTCGGTGGCGAGATCGTGCTGCGCGGCGAGGACTACGATCACGCGTACGATCACGCGGTGGAACTCGCAAGGGAGCGCAGCCTCGTGTTCGTGCATCCGTTCGACGATCCGGACGTGATCGCCGGTCAGGGCACGATCGCGATGGAAATCCTCCGGCAGCGGCACGGCGACGCGATCGACGCGATCTTCGTGCCGATCGGCGGGGGTGGCCTGATCGCAGGCGTCGCCGCCTACGTGAAGGCGCTGTATCCGCGGATCCGGATCATCGGGGTGCAGCCGGAGGACTCGCCCGGCATGCACGACTCGCTGCGCGCGGGCCGGCGGATCGCGATGGACCGGGTCGGCATCTTCGCCGACGGCGTCGCCGTGCGCCGGGTCGGCGAGGAGACGTTCCGACTCGCGCAGCAGTACGTCGACGAGGTCGTGCTGGTATCGACCGACCAGATCTGCGCGGCGATCCAGGACATCTTCGAGGACACCCGATCGATTGCCGAGCCGTCGGGCGCGCTCGCGGTCGCCGGAATCAAGCGCTACGTCGCCCGCGAGAACTGCGTGGATCGCCATCTGATCGCGATCAACGGTGGCGCGAACATGAATTTCGATCGCCTGCGTTACGTCGCGGAACGCGCGGACATCGGCGCGCAGCGCGAGGCCCTGTTCGCGGTCGAGATTCCGGAGACCCAGGGCTCGTTCCTGCATTTCTGCGAGACGCTCGGCCGGCGCAACGTGACGGAGTTCAATTATCGGTACGGGGACCCGCACGCCGCGCAGCTGTTCGTCGGTCTGGCGACGACGCGGGGCAAAGCCGAACGCGAGGCGACGCGCGAGGCGATCGCCGCCGCCGGCTACCCGGTTCGGGACATGACGGACGACGAGATGGCCAAGCTCCACGTGCGCCACATGGTCGGTGGCCAGGCGCACGGGCTCGAGCACGAGCGGCTGTTCCGCTTCGAGTTCCCCGAACACCCGGGCGCGCTGCTGAAATTCCTGCGAGCGATCGGCAGCGAGTGGAACATCACGCTGTTCCACTACCGCAATCACGGCTCGGACTACGGTCGCGTGCTCGCCGGCATCCAGGTGCCACCGGCGACACGCGAGGAGTTCGTCGCCCACCTCACCGAGCTGCACTACGCGTATGCCGAGGAGACCGAGAACCCGGCCTATCGGATCTTCCTCGGCGGATGAGCGACGCCGCGCTCGAGCGCCGGGCGCTGCTGCGCGACGGGGATTTCCGCAGCTACGTGACCGCGCGATTCTTCTCCGGTATCGCGGCCCAGATGATCGTGATCGCGGTCGGCTGGCAGGTCTACCGGATGACGGGCCGGCTGCTCGATCTCGGGTTGATCGGCCTGTCGCAATTCCTGCCGTTCTTCGCGTTCGCGCTGTTCGCCGGGCACGCGGCCGACCGGTTCGACCGGCGCGTGATCCTGTGCGCGTGCGCGATCGTGCAGGCGGTGTGCGCGCTCGCGCTCGGCGCGGTGGCCATCGACCGGATCGCGAGCACCGGACCGATCTTCGCGATCCTCGCGCTGCTCGGCGTCGCGCGGGCATTCCAGATGCCGGCGGCCCAGTCGTTCCTTCCGAACCTGGTCCCGACCGAGGTGTTGCCGGCGGCCGTCGCGATCGGTTCCTCGACTTCGCAGGTCGCGACGATCGCCGGTCCGAGCCTCGGCGGCGCGGTGTATTCGCTCGCCGACGCGCGGCTCGGTGCGACGACCGGGGCCGCTGCAGTCTACGTCGGCGCTGCGGCGCTGCTCGCGCTGGCCTTCGGGATGCTGACGCGGGTCCGGCGGCGGGTCGCGCCCCAGCGCCGGCACGCACCGGCGGCGCGCGACCTGCTGCAGGGCTTGCGCTTCGTCTGGCGGCGCAAGCCGGTGCTCGGCGCGCTGTCGCTGGATCTGTTCGCCGTGCTGTTCGGTGGCGCGACGGCACTCCTGCCGGCATTCACCCGCGACGTGCTGCACGCCGGGCCCGCGCAGTTCGGCTTGCTGCGCACCGCACCGGGGCTCGGCGCCGGCCTCACCGCGTTGCTGCTCGCGTTTGCGCCGATCCGGCGACGGGTCGGCCCGACCATGTTCGCGGGCGTTGCGGTGTTCGGTGTCGCGACCGTCGTGTTCGGCCTCACGCATCGCTTCGTGATCGCGATGATCGCGCTCGGGATCCTCGGCGCGAGCGACATGATCAGCGTGTTCATCCGCCACGTGCTCGTGCAGCTCGCGACGCCGGACGAAATCCGTGGACGGGTGAGCGCCGTGAATTCGATGTTCATCGGCGCGTCGAACGAACTCGGCGAGTTCGAATCCGGCCTGACCGCGGCCTGGCTCGGTCTCGTGCCGGCGATCGTCGCCGGCGGCATCGCGACGCTCGTCGTCGGGGCGCTGTGGGGCGGTTGGCTGTTTCCGGCGCTTCGGCGCTTGCGCTCGTTCGACGAGATCCGCGACTGGCGCTGAGCGGATCCGCCGATCGCGCTCAGCGTCCGGATGCCTCGCGCGGGTGAGGGCTCCCCCGGCCGAGACACGCGTGGATCTCGGCGACGATCGAGAGTGCGATGCCTTCGGGGGTGGTCGCGCCGATCGCGAGACCGATCGGGGCGTGCAGGCGGCCAGTCACACGCCGCGCATCGTCGCCGAGGCCCGCGAGGATCTTGTCACGCCGCGCGGCCGGGCCGAGCAAACCCAGGTACGGAATGCCGGTCGCCGCGAGCGCGCGCAGGTACTCGCGATCGGACTCGAGATGATGGGACATCACCACCGCGGCATCGAACGGCGCCGCGGTGACGTCCGCGCGCCGAGCGGCGAGGTATTGCGCGATCGCGGGCACCTCGGTCGTGCGGACCTCGTACGCCCGGGCGAAGAATTCACGCTGGGCGTACTGTGCACGGTGATCCGTGACGGTCACGTCCCAGTCGAGGAATGCGAGCAGCTCCGCGACCGGGCGTGCGTCGGGGCCTGCGCCGAGCAGCAATATCTGGGCCGGCGGATCGACGGGCAGCGACAGCGCGTCGACCCCCGGTACCACATCGCGATGCAACTGCGCGCCCGCGCCGGGCGCGGGCGCCGGCGCTGCGCGCAGCGCGCGCGCGACCCGTGCGTCGTCGTCCGCGCCGGCACCGAATCCGGCACCGGTGCTCGCGAACCGGCCCGAGCCGAGCGGGAGGGTCGGATCGCGCGACTGCACCACCAGCAGTACCGATTCGGCACGCCGCGCGCGGAACGCCTCGAGCATCCCGGCGAGCGGCTCCCAGCGACCGGCCGGATCGAGGCGCTGGAGCAGGATGTCCATCGTGCCCTCGCACCCCGACCCCAGGCCGAGGAGTTCGGCATCGGGAGCCGTCTGATCGTAGCGGATGCGTCGCGGCTCGCCCGTGGCCGCGACCGAGCGGGCGTGGCCGGCGAGGTCCGCTTCGAGGCAGCCGCCCGAGAGCATGCCCGAGTAGCGCTCGTCGCGGGTGAAGAGCATCTGGGCACCGCGCTTGGTGTAGGTCGAGCCGGCCGTATCGACGACCGTGGCCAGCACGAGCGGCTCGGATCGTTCGCGGGCCCGATCGAACAGCGGAATCAAATGACGGAGGTGCATCGCAACGCGGAGGATACACCGGCCGCGCGGAGAAGGAATCCGGCGTCGGCGCCGCGACCGCCGGCTCGCTTGCGCGCGCGCGACGTTCTTCGTACAGTCGACCGATGTCCTCGATGCGTCATGCCCGTGCGTCGCGCGCGGCGATCGGTGTCGCGCTGCTGCTGGCGGGTTCCTGCGCGGTCGGCGCGGCGAGTTCCGGGCCGCCGCCGGCGCGCGCGCTCGGCATCCCGTTCTACGGTACGCCCGGCCGATTCGATGCGATCACCGACGTCCCGGGCGTCGAGGTCGGCCAGGTCACGAAGATCCGCGGATCAGGCGCGCTGAAGGTCGGCGCCGGGCCGGTGCGTACCGGCGTCACGGTCGTGCTACCTCGGGGCAAGCGCAGCGACGCGCCGGTGAACGCGGGCTTCTTCGATCTGAACGGCAACGGCGAGATGACCGGGCAGTCCTATCTGCAGGACTTCGGCGTCGCGTACGGGCCGATCGGGATCTCCAACACGAACGCGATCGGCCAGGTGTACGCGGGCATCATGCGGTGGACCTCGCATCGCTTCGGCAGCGCGATCTGGCCGGTGGTCTCGGAAACCTGGGACGGCTATCTGAACGACATCGAAGGATTCCACGTGCACGCGCGCGACGCGATCGCCGCGATCGACGACGCCCACGGTGGGTCCGTCGCCGAAGGCGACGTCGGCGGCGGGACCGGAATGATCTGCTTCGGCTTCAAGGGCGGGATCGGCACCGCGTCGCGAGTCGTCACGCTGCACGGCCACCGCTACGTCGTCGGTGTGCTCGTCCAGTGCAACACCGGATTGCGCGATACGCTGCGGATCGCGGGCGTGCCGGTCGGCCACGAACTCGCGAATCGTTGGCTGCCGTGCTACGACCCCGCGCTCGCGCCGGCCGGCAAGCGTCCGCGATGCGAGCCCGGGCACGGGGGCGGCCTGCATCGGCCGGACCAAGGCTCGATCGTGATCGTCGTCGGTACCGATGTCCTGCTGTCGGCGCCGCAATTGAATCGTGTCGCGCGTCGCGCATCGATGGGCCTCGCGCGGCTCGGTTCCTTCTCCGGGAACGGCTCCGGCGATCTGATCCTGTCGTTCTCGACCGCCGGCGAGGCGAACGATCCGGACCGGACCCAACCCGTGACCGCGACCGAGATCGCGAACGGCGACATCGACGGCGTGTTCCAGGCGACCGTGCAGGCGACCGAGGAAGCGATCACCAATGCGCTGGTCGCCGCACGCACGATGACCGGGATCGACGGGTACACCGTGTATGGTTTGCCGCATCCCGAGCTCGTCCGCATCCTCGGCGAATACCACCGCCTCTCGCGGTGAACGTCGAGCGCGGCTCCCGGCGCGAGCCCTCAGGTCGAGGGCGGCACGAGCACGATCTTGCCGACGTGGCGTTTCTCGAGGAAGGCGCGCTGCGCATCGACGATGCGCGATAGCGGGTAACGGGCCGCGACGAGCGGACGGATCTCGCCGCGCTCGATCGCGCCGACGAGGTTCGGGAACACCTCGGGCTCGAGCACCGTACAGCCGAGCAGCCGCAGGTCCTTCAGATACAGCGTACGCAAGTCGAGCTCGACCACCGGTCCGGCGATCGCGCCCGCGGTCGCGTACCGGCCGCCGCGCACGAGGACGTCGAGGAGCGATCCGAACGCGCGGCCGCCGACGACGTCGACCACCACGTCGACGGCCTCCGGTCCGAGCGCATCGAGGAGGTTCGCGTCGCGAGCCAGGGTGCGCGCGGCGCCGAGCCGCTCGAGCTCGGCGGCCTTCGCCGGATCGGCGATCGCGACCACGCTCGCCCCCCGCCGTCGCGCGAGCTGCACCGCGGCGCTCCCCACGCCGCCCGACGCGCCGGTGACCAGCACCGTTTCTCCGCCGCTCAGCCCCGCGCGAGTCAGCATGTTCTCGGCCGCCGAATACGCGCAGGGGAACGACGCGAGCTCCGCGTCGTCGAGCGGACTGTCGATCCGATGGGCATGCCGGGCGGGGACCCGGGCGAATTCGGCGAACGCGCCATCGCACTCCGAGCCGAAATAGATCGCGCCGCGCGGATCGCGCGCCGCAGACGTTCGGAACACCGGTTCGACGAGCACGCGCTCGCCGATCCGCGAGGCAGCGACGCCGCGCCCGACGGCGAGGATGCGTCCACACGCATCCGCGCCCTGGATCCGCGGGAATTCGAGCGGCGTGCCGGTCCACCCGGAATCCGCCGCCCGTGCGGCGTCCAGGCCGCGCGCCGCCGCGTCCGGCGTCGTGCCCTCGGTCACCGCCCGCGAATACCAGGCCGTTCGCGTGTTGATGTCGGTGTTGTTCACCCCGGCGGCGCCGATCCGGATCAAGACCTCGTCGTCACGCACCGCGGGCACCGGGACGTCCTCACGCCACTCGAGCCGGTCGTAACCGCCGTGGCCCGTCAACAGGACCGCAAACATCGTTGCAGGCGTCATTCCGCGATCATGCCAGCACCGGCGCGCCCCTGCATGCGGTCGGCGCCGCAGGCGTTTGCCGAAGAAGCTGTACATCCGTACAGCTCCTCGCGATGAACGGATCGATCAAAGGTCGGGGTGCGACGCGCCGCCGCCGCGGAGCCGCCCGGCGGTCGCGCGAGCGAACACCGGCCTCAGGAGCCGGTACAGCGCGAAGACCGCGACCGGCGCGACCAGGAGCCACGCGAGTGCGGCCTGCAAGGTCGCGAGCCCGAGCGCGGCGGTCGCGTGACCCGCGCCCGCGGCGAACAGCGCGCGCCCCGCGCGAACCGACAGCGGGACGGACGGCGACCGGGTCAGCCATTCGCCGAACCGCAGGAACGGCAGGAGCAGCAGCCATTGCGTCGGCGCCATCGCCGCCTGCGCGAGCTGGATCGCGGCGAGGTTCAGGCGGAAGCGGACCGCGATCGCGACGCACAGCGCAGTCGACACCCCGAGCACCGGGATGTTGCCGATCACCACACCGAGCGCGACGCTGAGCGCGAGTTCCTCCGCACTCACGCCTTGCTGGAGCACCCGGCGCAACGGATCGATCCAGCGCGCGGTCATCAGTCGCCGCATCGGCGTTCTCCGGTCGGCGGATCGCCGCCGTCGGCATACGCCTGATGGCGCCGCGCGGCGGTGAATGCGATCAGCAGCGCGACGACGAGCAGCGGGTTGGTGACCTCGGCGCGATGGGGAGGGGTCCACAGTCGAGCGAGTTCGACCGCGATGCTCGCGCCGAAGGCGACCCAGAACGCCACGGAAGGTCGCCGCAGCACGATGGTGAGCGACCAGAGCAGTGCGCCTTCGAAGTAGAGCGAGTCGAGCAACGGGCGGTAGTCCCGCGACGCGAGCAAGGTGCCCGAGAACGGTACCCAGTGGAACACGCCCAGGTGGGCGGTTCGCACCGTCGGCCACTCGTTCGTCGCGACGATCACCGCGACGCACGCGGCGACCGTGATCCACGCACGCGCCCGGCGCGACCATCGCATCGTCGACAGCGCGAGCACCGGCACGAGGCCCCATGCCAGCAATTCCTCCACGCTGCGACGGTCGACGCCGAGATACGCTCGATCGAGCGCCGTGAGGCCGATCAATGTCGCGAGGACCGGGAGCATCCACGCGCGGCGCCAGATCTGTCGCACGCATTCCGCGAGGATCCACCAGGTGCCGAGGGCGACGCACGCGCGCGCCGCATCCACCGCGTGCGGTGACCGCAACGCCGCGATCAAGCGCCCGAGCGGAACCGCCCGATGCACGGGAACGTACGGGGCGAACGCACCGATCAACCAGATCGCGAGCAAGATCGTCGGCACCAGCGCCGGCCGCCGGTGCCGCAGTCCACGAACCGTCCAGTCATCGCCGATGTGCAGGTACGCCGCTGCCGCGAGCGCGCCGCAGGCCGCGCCGGAGGTGTTCCAGATCCAGTC
>JAJXYU010000145.1 GCA_021780395.1 Pseudomonadota bacterium | reverse complement strand
AGCCGCGCCGGCGATCGCTAAGCCGGCGACGAGCGTGGCCGCGGAGTGCAGCTGCGCGAGCAGCAGGAAGCTCGCGCCGATCGCGAGCGCCGACGCGAGCAACAGGCGCCGGCGGGCCGCGCCGCGCTCCGGCACGACGCCGAGCGCGAGGCGCAACACGGTCATCGCTCCCCAGAACCCCGAGAGCGCGAGTGCGCCGCGGGCGGCATCGGCGTGGCCGATGCGCACGAGATAGACCTGTGCCCAGCTGCTGAAGCTGCCTTCGGCGATCGCATACAGCACGACCGCGATGATGAACGGCCGCCACAGGCGATGCGGTTGCGTGCCCGGCGCCGGCACGGGCCCCTCCGGTGCGCCGGCGTTCCCCGCGAGCAGCAAGGCGACGAACCCGACCGCGAGCGCGGCCGGCATCGCACCCCAGGCGCCCGCGCGGCGCGCGAGCTCGAGGCCGAGCGGCGCGAGCGCGGTCGCGACGCCGATCGCCCCGTTCAGCGTGGTGATCGCCGCGGTCGGGGCGCGCGGGAAGAGCACGGCGGCGGCCGGGTTCAGGCTCGCCAGCGTCAATCCGAAGCCGATGCCGAGACAGGCGGTCTCGAGCAGGATCGCCGCGGTCGCGGCCTCGCCGCGCATCAGCGATGCGAGCGCGAGCACCGCCATCCCGAGCGCGTTCGCCGCGAGGCCCGAACGCAACACCGCGGCGGCGCCCCGTCTCCGGTGCAGGCGCCCCGCGAGCAGCGCGCCGATCACCGCACCCAGGATCTCCGGGAAGTAGAGCGCACCGTAGGCGGCCGCGTCGAGTCGATAGGGCGGGGCCTCGAGCACGCGGCCGAGGGCCGGCACCAGCACGAACGCTGCGCCCTGCAGGACCCCCGCGGCGTAGACCGGGATCGCGGATCGATAGCTGTGCGTCACGGGAGCCTCGATGGTACCGTTGATGCCGTTCTCGGATCGGAGGAGCCGATGATCGCACTCCGCACGCGTTCACGCACGCAGGCCTGGCTCGCGGGCACGGCGCTCGTCCTGCTCGCCGGGATCGGCCACGGCGCCGCGCGATCGGCCCCGGGCGACGCCGCCGGTCTCACGGTGGGCGGGATGGGTTTGCGGCGCTGTCGAACGGTCGCTGCGTACTGCGGCGATCTCACGCGGCCGCTCGACCCCTCCGGCGCCTGGCCCGGACGGATCCACGTGCACTTCGAGTGGTATCCGCATACCGGTCCGGGCCCGGTCCGCACGACGCTGGTCGCGACCGAGGGCGGCCCCGGTTATCCCGCGACGCTGTCGCGCCGGTATTACCTCGGATTGTTCGGACCGCTGCGCGCGAATCACGACGTGCTGCTGATGGACAATCGGGGCACCGGTCGCTCCGGCGCACTCGTGTGCCCGCGACTGCAGGTCGCCCCGCGCTGGACCGTCGCGGGCATTGCCGCCTGCGGCCGCGACCTCGGTCCGCGCGCGGCGTTCTACGGGACCGCGTTCGCGACGGACGACCTCGCGGCGATCCTCTCGGCCCTCGGGATCCATCGGATCGAACTGTACGGCGACTCCTACGGGACGTACTTCGAGCAGATCTTCGCGCTGCGCCACCCCGCGTTCCTGCGCTCGATCGTGCTCGACGGCGCCTATCCGCTCGACGCTCCGCACGATGCCTGGTATCCGAACTACGCCCCGGCGATGCGCGCGAAGTTCGACCGGGCGTGCCGGCGCTATCCGGCGTGCGCCCGCCTGCCGGGCGATTCGATCGATCACATCCTGCCGGCGCTGCGTGCGTTGCGGCACGCGCCGTTCGCGGCGCGCGCGATGGATGCAAACGGACGGGTGCGCCACTTCACCGCCGATGCGTCCCGCCTTGCGATCGTGATGTTCGCGGGCGCGCCGGCGCTCGCGTCGGTACGCGAGACCGATGCGGCCGCACGCGCGTTCGTCGCCGGCGACCGCGCGCCCCTGCTGCGCTTGATGGCCGAGACGCTGAGCGGCGTCGATTCGCGCGATCCGACCGACGATCCGACGAAGTGGAGCGCGGGCCTCGCCGCGGCGGTGTTGTGCCACGATCCGCCGCAGATCTTCCCGATGAGCTCGCCGCCGGCCGAACGCCTGCGCGAGCGGCGCCTCGCGATCGAACGCTTCGAGCGTCGCGACCCCGACGCCTACGCGCCGTTCACGTTCGCGGAGTTCCGTGCGATGCCGCTGGATTACAGCTTCATCGACGAGTGCGTCGGCTGGCCGGTCGCGCCCGCGGCCGCGCCCGCCGGCCGGGTCGTGCCCGCGGGCGCGCGCTACCCCGACGTACCGGCGCTGGTGATCTCCGGGGATCTCGACGACATGACGACCGTCGCCGACGGGGCAGCGGTCGCCCACGAGTTCCCGCGCGGCCGGCAGGTCGTGATCGCGAACGGGTTCCACGTGAATGCGCTGCCCGGCGCCCGCAGCGGCTGCGCCGAAGCGCTCGTGCGCCGGTTCCTCGCGAGCGGGAATCCCGGGGACACCGCGTGCGCGGCGACCGCGCCGGCGTTGCGTCTCGTGTCCCGCTTCGTGCGTCGCGCCCGCTCGCTCACCCCGGCCCGCGCGTCGCCGGGCAATCGCGCCAGCCCGGCCGACTTGAGGATCGCGCACGCCGCGGTGATGGCGGTCGGCGACGTCGTCGTGCGTGTCGGCGAGAACACGACCGGGCACGGTCCGGGCTTGCGCGGCGGCCGATTCACGGTTGCGCCCGGCGGGCACGGCGCGCGCCTCGCGCGGGTGCGCTGGACCCGCGACGTCGCCGTGACCGGCTGGGTCCGGTGGCCGCCGGGCCGGCACGGCCGGGTGCGC
>JAJXYU010000074.1 GCA_021780395.1 Pseudomonadota bacterium | reverse complement strand
CTATTACCGCGACCACTTCGGCGTCCGGCGCGTCGTGCTGCCGCGGGTGTTGTCGATCGAGGAGGTCGGCGCCCTGGTCGCGGACACCGGGATCGAGACGGAAGTGTTCGCGTTCGGCAGCGTCGGCCCGATGTCCGAAGGGCGCTGCTTCCTGTCGTCCTACCTCTGCGGCGTATCGCCGACCAGCGAGGGCGCCTGCGCGCCCGCGAACCACGTGAGCTACGTCGAGAGCGACGGCCGGGTGCTGTCGAAGCTCGGTCCGGTCACGCTGAACGCGTTCGCGCCGGGGGAGCCGGCCGCGTACCCGACGCCGTGCAAGGGCCGCTACGTCACCCACGGGCGCGCCTCGTATCTGTTCGAGGAGCCGGTCGCCTTGAATGCGCTCGCGATCCTGCCGGAACTGCGCGACGCCGGCGTCACGGCGCTGAAGATCGAAGGGCGCCAGCGCAGCCGCGCGTACGTCACGCAGGTGGTCGGCGCCTTCCGCCAGGCGCTCGACGCGCTCGCCCGCGGTCAATCGGTCGACCCGCACCTGGCGGCGCTGCGCCAGGAGGCCGAGGGGGGCCGGGAAACCTTCGGCGCGTACCACAAGGGGTGGAAGTGAGTGCAACCGCGCCGGGCCGGCTGACGCTCGGGCCCTTGTTGTTCCATTGGCCCGCGGCGAAGCGGCGGGATTTCTATCTGCGCATCGCCGACGAGGCGCCGGTCGACACCGTGTATCTCGGCGAGGTCGTCTGCTCGAAGCGCGAGAGCGCGTTTGCGCCGTATTTCGACGAGACCGTGAGCCGCCTGCAAACGGCGGGCAAGACGGTGGTGCATTCGACGCTCGCGCTCGTGACCACCCCGCGCGAGGTCCGCACCCTCCGCGAGAGCGCCGAGCGCGGGTTGCTGGTCGAGGCGAACGACGTCGCCTGCCTCGACGTGCTCGCAGGCGCCCCGCACGTGGTCGGTCCGTACGTCAACGTGATCAACGAGCGGACGCGGGATTTCCTCGTGTCGCAGGGCGCGGTCCGCGTCGTGCTGCCGGTGGAATTGCCGGAGACCTCGATCCGGACGATCGCCGCGGGCGCCGGCGCGACCGCGATCGAGATCCACGCGTTCGGGCGCCAGCCGCTGTCGGTCGCGATGCGCTGCTATCACGCGCGATCGCACAATCTGTCGAAGGATCATTGCCAGCTCGTCTGCGGCCTCGATGCGGACGGCCTGACCGCGACGAGCGTCGCCGGTGAGGACGTGCTCACGATCAACGGTACCCAGACCCTGTCGTTCGGCTACGGCGTCGTCCTCGACGAGATCGAGCGCCTGCGCGAATCCGGCGTCGGGTACTTCCGCCTCTCGCCGCACGACCTCGACATGGTGCGCGTCGCGACGCTCTACCGCGGGCTCCTCGATCGACGCACCGAGCCGGCCGCGGTCGCCGCCGGACTGCGCGCGATGCTGCAGGGCCGGCCGCTGATCAACGGCTTCGTCCGCGGCCACGCGGGCATGACCTGGAATTGAGCGCGGCGCCTGCCGACGCGCGACCCGCTCGACACCTCTCCCGGCCGCCGCCGGTCCGCGACGCCCGTCGATCGTCCGCCGGGCGATCGGGGTATGATGCTCCGCGCTTGCGCCGACGGCGGCGCGCGGTCGAGGAATGCGACGATGGACCCGATCACCCGGCGGATCACGGGCGGCGACGCGCTGGTGGAGTCGCTGCGCGCGCACGCGGTCGACACCGTGTTCGGCATTCCGGGCGTGCAGACCTACGGCCTGTTCGACGCGCTGTACCGCGCGAACGGCGCGATCCGCACGATCGGACCGCGCCACGAGCAGGCGACCGGATACATGGCGTACGGCTATGCGCGCACGACCGGCCGCCCGGGCGTATTCACCGTGGTCCCGGGTCCGGGCGTGCTCAATACCGGCGCGGCGATCTGCACCGCCTATGGCGCGAGCGCACCGGTGCTGTGCCTGACCGGGCAGGTGCCCTCCGCGCAACTCGGTAGCGGCAAGGGTCATCTGCACGAGCTCCCGGATCAACTCGCCACCCTGAGGAGCCTGACGAAGTGGGCGGCGCGGATCGATCATCCCAGCCAGGCCCCCGCGCTCGTCGCCGAGGCATTTCGCCAGATGAGCACCGGCCGGCCGCGGCCCGTCGCGCTCGAGATGCCCTGGGACGTGTTCACCGCGACCGCGCCGGTCGGCCCGGCCCGGCCCGCGGCGCTGGAAGCGCCGAGCGAAGCCGACCCGGAACTCCTCGCGGCCGCGGCCCGGTTGATCGCGGAATCACGCCAGCCGATGATCATGGTCGGCAGCGGCGCGCAGCACGCGGGCGCGCAGGTCCTGGATCTCGCCGAATGCCTGCAGGCGCCGGTGGTGAGCCTGCGCGGTGGCCGGGGCGTCGTCGCGGACGATCATCCGCTCGGATTCCACTGCGTCGCCGGCTTCCGGCGCTGGTCCGACACGGACGTGCTGATCGGGATCGGGACGCGGCTCGAGCTCGTCTGGTTTCGGTGGCATGCGACCCCGCGGGCGGTGCCGCTGGTGTTGATCGAGATCGATCCGGCGCAGTTGCCGAAGCTGCGGCCGACGATCGGCATCGTCGGCGACGCCCGTCGGACGACTGGCGACCTCGCGGAGCGGCTGCGGCGGATCGGTCCGGCGCGCCCGTCGCGCCACGCGGAGTTCGCGGCGCTGAAGGCGCGCGTGCGCGACGACGTCGCGACGCTCGGACCGCATCTCGAGTATCTCGAGGCGATGCGCGCGGTGCTGCCGCGGAACGGGTTCTTCGTCGACGAGATCTGCCAGAGCGGGTTCGCATCGCTGTTCGGATTCCCGGTCTACGAGCCGCGGACCTTCGTGTCGAGCGGCCATCAAGGCACGCTCGGCTCCGGCTACTCGACCGCGCTCGGCGTGAAGGTGGCGCACCCCGGGCGCCCGGTATTGTCGATATCCGGTGACGGCGGATTCCTGTTCGGCGTGCAGGAACTCGCGACCGCGGCCCAATATCGGATCGGCGTGGTCGCGGTGGTGTTCAACAACGGCAGCTTCGGCAACGTCCAACGGGACCAGGAGCGGAATTTCGACGGCCGCGTGATCGGTTCGCGGCTCGAGAATCCCGACTTCGTCCGCCTGGCGGAGAGTTTCGGCGTGTCCGGTCACCGCGTGAACACGCCCGAGGCGTTGCGATCCGCGCTCGAGCGCTGTTTCGCCGCGGACGCTCCGGCGTTGATCGAGGTGCCGATCGACCGGAGCCGCGAGGGCTCGCCGTGGCCGTGGCTGGTTCCCGGGATGGGTGCATGAAGCGTTGCAGGAGGTTGGCGATGCGGACCGTCGATGCGAAGTCGCGGCGCGGCGTGCGGCGACTGCGGGGAATCGGGGGTTTCATCGTGGTGCTCGCGCTCGCCAGCCCGGGTGTGGTCGCGTTCGCCGCGGCGCCGGCCGCGACGAGACCCACGGCGCCAGGCGGCACGACCGCGGCGCCGATCAAGACCGCGGAAGCGGTCGCGTCCGCCTGGCTCTCGCTGATCGATGCGGCCCAATGGGTGCCTGCCTGGAACGCCACCGGCAGCTATCTGCGCGCGACCGTCGGCGAGGCGAAATGGCTCACGTCGATCGCCCGGGTGCGGCTGATCACCGGCGCGCTGGTCTCGCGCCGTTTGGAATCCGCGTATCAGACGACCTATCTGCCGGGCGCGCCGTACGGGCACTACGTCGTCGTCCACTACGCCAGCCGGTTCAAGCATCGTAATCCCGCGAGCGAGACGCTCACGTTGATGAAGGATTCCGCGGGCGCCTGGCGCGTGGTCGGCTATTACCTCAAGTGAGGGCGCGGCCGCTCGGGCTCACCGGGTCGCGGTAGCGACCGTCGCCCGGTGCGCGCGCGCCGAGCGCAGCATCGCGATCGCGGCGTAGGTCACGACGATCGCGACCAGCCAGCGCAGCGCGTGCAACGGCAGGCGGCGGACCACGTAGACCGCGATCAGCACGCCGAAGAAACCGCCGAGCGCTATTCCAAGCGAGGTGCCGTGGGCGAAGCGGCCGGTCTGGAAGAACCGGAAGCTCGCGACCGGCTGCACGAGTCCGCAGGCGCCCATCATGATCGGGAACGCACCGAGCGGATTCAGGCCGAGCAACGCGAGCGTGATCATGCACGGCGCGTAGAGGCCGATGCCGACGCTCATCAGCGCGCCGTACACGAAATTGGCCCCGACCGCGACGCCGAACCGCCAGCCGTGCAGCGCCATCGCGGTGCCGCCCGCCGGGAACAGCGACAGATTGCTCATCGTGAAGAAGGCCGCGGCGATCAGCAGCGCCGTTCCCATCCACACCTGGATCGCGCGGCGGGGCAGGTGGCTCACGATGCCCGCGCCGATCCACGCGCCCGCGGCCGCGCTCGCGATCATCGAGGTGAGCAAGGTCGGATCGACCGCGACCGCGGTCACGAACAGCACGGTCTCGGTGAACGCGGCGACGTTGTGGCCGATGTTGAGCGTTCCGGGAATCAGTTCGTCCGCCGGTTTGCCGCGGATCTTGAATATCGCGGTCGTCGGCGCGAACGACCCGATCCCGAGCGCGTCGAGGAAATCGGTGAGGAGGCCGGTCGCGAGATCGCCCGCGTCGGGCCGCTCGCCGGTTCGATGCGAACGTCTCACCGCCTGCGCCCAGGCCGCGAGGAACGCGAGATCGACGATGCCGAGCACTGCGAACAGCGCGAGTCGTGCGAAGTCCATCGGATGCCTCGGAGGTTCTCAAGGATCGTTCCCCGCAGCGAGTATACTCGGCGCCCAGCCGCTCCAGGCAAGGGCGCCGCCCGCGCTGCGACCGGCATCGATGGAGCGTTCCCGACCCATGAGCTCAGCGTCCCTTCCCTCCCATGCGCGGGTGGTGATCATCGGCGGCGGCGTGATCGGCTGCTCCGTCGCCTACCATCTGACGAAGTACGGCTGCCGCGACGTCGTGCTGCTCGAGCGCGCCCGGCTCACCGCCGGGACCACCTGGCACGCCGCCGGCCTGCTCACCGCATTGCGCGACACCGAGACGCAGACGCAGCTCGCGAAGTACTCCCAGGAGCTGTATCGCAGCCTCGAGGCCGAGACCGGACAATCCGCCGGGCTGATCGACTGCGGATCGATCCAGCTCGCCCGGACCGAGGACAAGGCCGAGGAAATGCGCCGCGGAGTGCACCTCGCGCGCAGCTTCGGGATCGAGGCGCACGAAATCCCGCCCGCGGAGGTGCGCGTGCACTGGCCGCTCGCCGCGGTCGACGACCTCGCCGCGGCGTTCCACTTCCCGAACGACGCGCGCGCGAACCCCACCGACGTGACGCAGGCGCTCGCGAAGGGTGCGCGGCAGCGCGGCGCGCGCCTGATCGAGGGCGTCGCGGTCACCGCGGTGCTTCGCGAGCGCGGGCGCGCGGTCGGCGTGCGCACGAGCGCGGGCGACATCCATGCCGAGTTCGTGGTCAATTGCGCGGGGCTCTGGGCTCGGCACGTCGGCCGGATGGCCGGCGTCAACGTGCCGTTGCAGGCCGCGGAGCATTACTACCTGATCTCCGAACCGATCGCGGGCGTGCATTCGCGCCTGCCGATCCTGCGCGATCCCGGCAATGCCGCGTACATCCGCGAGGAGGCCGGCAAGTTGATGGTCGGGCTGTTCGAGGACGTCGCGAAGCCCGTGCGCCTCGCGGACCTGCCCGCGGACTTCGCATTCGGCGAACTGGCGCCGGACTGGGACCGACTGGGACCGTACATCGAGCGCGCGATGCGTCGCGTGCCGGTGTTGCTCGAGACCGGGATCAAGCTGCTGTTCTGCGGTCCGGAGTCGTTCACACCCGATCACAACTACCTGATGGGCGAGGCGCCCGACCTGAAGAACTTCTTCGTCGCCGCGGGATTCAATTCGCTCGGGATCCTCTCGGCCGGCGGCGCGGGTTCGGTGATCGCGCGCTGGATCCTCGACGGTCGGCCGCCGATGGACGTGTGGACCGTGAACCTGCGGCGCATGCATGCGTGGCAGGACAACGATCGTTACCTGCTGGACCGCACCGTCGAATCACTGGGGATCGGTTACCAGGACCACTGGCCGTTCCGGCAGTGGACGAGCGCGCGCGGCGTGAAGAAGGGGGTGTTGCACGACCGGATCACGGCCGCCGGTGCCTGCTTCGGCGAGTCGGCCGGCTGGGAACGCGCGAACTGGTATGCCGAACCCGGGCAGGCGCCGCGGTACGAGTACGGATGGGGCCGTCAGAACTGGTTCGCGAACAGCGCCGCGGAGCACCGCGCGGTGCGCGAACGGGTCGGCGTGTTCGATCAGTCCTCGTTCGCGAAACTGCTGGTGCAGGGCGCGGACGCCGCGCGGGTGCTGAACTCAATCGCGACCGCGGACGTCGACGTCGCGGTCGGACGCTGCGTGTACACCCAGTTCCTGAACGAGTCCGGCGGCATCGAGGCCGATCTCACGGTCACCCGGCTCGCCGCGGGCCGGTTCCTGGTCGTGACCGCCGCGTTCACGCAGACGCACGTCGAAGCGTGGATCCGCGGGCGGATCCCGGAGGAGGCGCGTTGCGTCCTCACCGACGTGACCGACGCCTACGCGATGCTGAACGTCCAGGGCCCGGCGTCGCGCGCGCTCCTGCAATCGCTGTCGGCGGACGACTTCTCGGCGGATGGCTTCCCGTTCGCGCACTGCCGATCGGTGCGGATCGGCTACCAGACCGTGTACGCGTTGCGCCTCACCTACGTCGGCGAGCTCGGCTGGGAGCTGTACGTGCCGACCGCGTTCGCGCAGCCGGTGTACGACGCGCTGGTCGCCGCGGGCGCGGCGCACGGTCTGCGTCACTGCGGCTATCACGCGCTCAATTCGCTGCGGATCGAGAAGGCGTACCGGGATTGGTCCCACGACATCGGCCCCGCGGACACGCCGCTCGAGGCCGGGATCGCGTTCACCTGCGCCTGGGACAAGCCCGAAGGGTTCCTCGGCCGCGACGCGCTGCTCGCGCAGCGCGGCGCCGGGCCGCTGCGCCGGCGGCTCGTGCAGTTCCTGCTGGAGGACCCGGAGCCGATGCTCCATCACAACGAGCCGATCCTGCGCGACCGCGAACGGGTCGGTTTCGTGACCTCGGCGATGTATGGTCACACGCTCGGTGCCGCGGTGGGGCTCGGCTACGTCGCGCATCCGGACGGCGTCGACGAGGCGTTCATCCGCGACGGCCGGTTCGAGATCCAGCTCGCGCGGCGGCGGATCCCGGCGCGCGCGTCGCTATCACCGCTATACGATCCGCGCGGCCTGCGCCCGCGCGCGTGAACGGCGCGGCGCGCTGAAGTAGTACGTGCCCGCGACGACCGCGAGGCCGACGAGCCACGACAGATCGACCCCGCCGAGCGCCCGCGCCGCGGGCCCGACGTAGAAATCGGCGGCGATGAACGGGATCTGCACGACGATCCCGATCGTGTAGCAGACGATCGCCATCACGTTGTACCGGCCATAGATCCCGCCGTCGGCCGAGAAGAACGACGTGACTTCGTAATCGCCGAACTGCACCCAGTAATAATCGACGAGGTTCACCGCCGTCCACGGCACCATCAGATACAGGAGCAGTTCGTTGAACCGGCTGTACAGCGGCAGGAACTCGGTCGCGCCGACGGTGCCGAGCGCGGCCGCGGCGACGAAGATCCCCGTCGCGATCGGCGCGCGCGCGCGCGCGTCCGCCCGCCATCCGGGCGCGAACGTCTGCGCGAGCGTGATCACCGCGAGTGTCCCGCCGTAGATGCAGATCGCGCCGGCGACCGCGACGCCCGGTGCGAACAGCAGCACGATCGGCGTGCTCGCGCGGCCGGTCAGCGCGACGATCGCCGCGACGACGTCTCCGCCCGCGACCGCCGGTCCGATCAGCGCGCCGAACACCATCGGCAGCACCGCGCCGAGCGTGGTCCCCCAGTAACACGCCCAGAACGCCTGACGGGGCCCGGTGTCCGGCGGCAGATAACGCGAGTAGTCGGACACGTAGGGCGCGTAGGACAACTGCCAGAAGGCCGCGATCGACAGCATGTCGAGAAAGCCGACGAGCGAGAACGAGCCGCCGGTGAGATAGGCCGGGGGCAGCCGGTGCGCGAGCGCGAGACCCAGGTAGCACAGCGCGACCGCCGCGCCGGAGACGTAGGCGATCGCCCGGGTGCCCGCGTGGATCAGGTCATGTCCGTAGATCGCGGCGCCGAGGCTCAATGCGCCGATGCCGATCAGACCGGCGCGCACGCTGATCGGCGGCACGATCGCGTGCACGGACTGACCGCCGGTCACCAGCGCGGTCGCCGCGTAGCCGACGTACATGAAGATCACCAGCGCGACGACGAACGCGGCACCGCGCGCGCCGAACTGCCCGCGGCTCTGCACCATCTGCGGGACCCCGAGCCGCGGACCCTGCGCCGCGTGCAGTGCCATGAATACCGTGCCGATCAGGTTCCCGAGCACGATCGCGACCGAGCCCGACAGGAACGACTGGTGGAACACCGTCGTCGCGAGCGCGCCGGTCACGACCGTGAGCACGTTGAGATTCGCGCCGAACCACAGCGTGAACAACTGCCGCGCATTGCCGTGCCGCTGGTCTAGCGGAATGGGGAAGATCGTGTGCCGTTCGATGCCGCCCGACCGCGTGGCTGGTTGCGATTGCATGATCGTGCGATGATCGTTCGTGGAGATCGCGCGCGATGCGCGAAGCCTTCAAGAGACCACAAATGCACCTCATTGGCAACCACCGCCGGGGCGCGCCGGCGGGTCGGGCGTCGCGGACGTGAGCGCGGACTATCCGGATTTCGGCTTGAGCGCGGCGCAGCGCCGCGAGGCGGTGTTCGCGCATCGCTACGAGTCCCCCGGCATGGACGGCGAGCGCGGCGAGCTGTGGTGTTACAGCGATGCGTTCGCGTATTCCCCGGGTTCGACCGTCCGGCTGCAGATCAGCTCGAACGTCGCGCGCGCCAGGCTCGAGATCGTCCGCGACGGCGCCGACCAGGTCGGGGTGCTGGAGCGCTCGCTGACCGGATTGCGCTGGCAAGCGACGCCGGCGGACTGCTCCATCGAAGGGTGCGGCTGGGCCACGGCGTGCGAGTTCCCGGTCGGCGAGGACTGGCCTTCGGGCGCGTACCGGGTGACCTTGAGCGCCGAGGGGCGGGGCGGCGTGACGCTCCACGGCCACCACCTCTTCATCGTGAAGCCGCGGCCGGCGCGCCGGCCCGGCCGGGTGCTGCAGATCGCCGCGACGGGAACCTGGACCGCGTACAACACCTGGGGCGGCTCGAGCCATTATCGCGGCCTCACCGGACCCGGGCGCAACCAGTACTCGCCGGTCGTCAGCATCGAGCGGCCGTGGTGCCGCGGCTTCGTCGTGTTGCCCGCGGACGCGCCGCGGGTACCGGTCGAGTTCCCGGTCCCGCCGGGGGCTGCGCCGCGCTATCCGCACCTCGAATGGGCCTATGCGACCGGTCACTCGAACAAATATGCGTCGGCGGGGTGGGCGAGCTACGACTCACACTTCCTGCGCTGGGCCGAGCGGGCGGGTTACCCGGTCGATCTCGCGAGCCAGCACGAGCTGCAGTTCGAACCGCAGATCCTCGACGGTTACGATTGCGTCGTGATGGTGGGGCACGACGAGTACTGGACCTGGGAAATGCGTGACGCGATCGACGCCTACGTCGAGCGGGGCGGGCGGGTCGCGCGGTTCGCCGGCAACTTCATGTGGCAGACCCGCCTCGAGCCGGGGGGCCGGCGGCAGGTCTGCTACAAGTATCGCGCCCGGGCGGAGGATCCCGTGTACCGCTCGAGCGATCCGCGCCGGACGACCGGCTCCTGGGAGGCGCCCGAGACCGGTCGGCCCGGGGCCGCGACCTTCGGATTGAACGCGACCGACGGTCTTTATGCCGGCTGGGGCGCGTGCGCGGCGCGCGGCGTGCGCGGATTTCCGATCTACCGGCCGGAGCACTGGGCGTTCGCCGGCACGGGCCTCGCGTACGGCGATCTGCTCGGCGCCGAGGGGCATGCGTTCGGCTACGAGGTCGACGGCTTGCCGTACGTGATCCGCGACGGGTTGCCGGAACCCTTGCCGGCCGGCGGCGCGCCGCCAGGGCTGTCGATACTCGCGCTCGGGCTCTCCTCGTTGCGCGAAGAACCCGTGCCGGGCGCGGCGATCGACGACCGGTTCATCGGCGACGAGGAGGCGCAATACGTCGCGGCGCTGCGGTACGGCGACCCTGGCGAGGCGGGGATCGCGCGCGTGAAGCGTGGCGCCGGGATGATCGTGCACTTCACGCGCGGTGCCGGCGAGGTGTTCCATGCGGGCAGCTGCGAGTGGGTCGCCGCCCTGCGGAAGGCCGATCCGATGGTCGCACGGGTGACCGCGAACGTGCTCGATCGCCATCTCGACCGCCGCTGATCGCGGTCCCGCCGCGTGTGTCGCGCCCGCAACGGCCAGGATCCGCGGGCGCTGAAGACGCAAGAGTCGGCCGTTGGACCGGAGCAACGGCGGCGTTGACAAGCATCGCGGTAACGGCTCAGATTGGCGCTCGTGGGGAAGGGTATCGGCCGCAACATTCGAAGTACACCGTCGTCGTGGCAGCGCAATCGGATCTGAAGCGGGCCGGCAGCGAGCCGGTCGCGTCCGCGGACGTCGCATTGGCGCACGCGGTGCGGCTGCTCGACCGTGATCCGGACCTCGCGCTGCGCCAGGCCGACGAGGTGGCCCGTGCGTATCCCGGCCACCCGCAGGCGCGCGTGATCCAGGGTGCCGCGCATCGGCGCGCCGGTCGTCTCGACGCCGCGCTCGCGATCCTCGAACCGCTCGCGAAGGAACAGCCGGGTGCCGCGCGTGTGCACCTCGAGCTCGCGGCTGCGCGATCGGCCGCCGGCCGGGTCGACGAATCGATCGCGAGCCTGCGGCACGCACTCGGCATCGCACCGGAGTCGCCGGACGCGTGGCGGCTGCTCGCCGACCAATACGATCTGCGCGGCGAAGCGGC
>JAJXYU010000023.1 GCA_021780395.1 Pseudomonadota bacterium | reverse complement strand
GACGCCGCTGATCGTCCTCGGGCTCTTGGCGATATGGCCGTTCCTGCAGGTCTGGGTCGGCAAGCCGTTCGCCGACCGTGCCGCGCCGGTCGGCGAGATCCTGCTGCTCGGTGTCTGGATCAACGGATTGGCGTTCGTGCCGTTCGCGCTGCTGCAGGCGCGCGGCCGGCCCGACGTCGTCGCGCGGTTCCACCTGCTGGAACTCGTGCCGTTCGCGGTGGTATTGTGGTTCGGTCTGCACCGTTTCGGCATCATCGCGGCGGCCGCGGCGTGGACACTGCGGGTCGCCGTCGACGCGGCCCTGCTGTTCAACGCGGCGCGCCTGCGCGCCGCGGTCGCGAGGCCGCTGCTGCCGGCCGCGGCATTGATCACCGCGGCGGGGTCGTGCGCGCTGCTGATCCCCCGCGCGTTCGACGTGGTGCGACTCTATGCCGGCGTGCCGCTGTGCGTGCTGTCCTGTGTCTGGGCGTTGGCGGCGAGCGACCACGTGCGCGCGTTCGTTCGGAGGTTTTCGCGGCACCGCAAGCCGCGCCAGGGAGAGGAATCTTGACGGGTCACGCGGTCACGTCGCCACAGCCCGAGGCGGATGCCGGAACCTCGGTCTGGCCTGCGGAGGGCCTCGAACGGGTGCCAGCCTGGCCGGTTTGCGGCGCCGCGCGACGGTCATTGGCGTACCCGGACCTCACCGACAACGTCGCTTTCTGTGCGCCGGGCGCCTGGGCGATGCATCGCTGTCTGGGGTGCGGATCGTGTTACCTCGATCCGCGACCCGATCCGGCGACGATCCATCTGGCCTATGCGCGATACTTCACCCATGCGGCGCCGCGCGGTGCCGCCCGGCGCGAACCTCCCGGCGGATTGGCCACGCTGCGCCGCAGCCTCGCGAACGGCTATCGCAACTGGCGGTTCGGGACCCAGGCTCGCCCTGCCACCGTGCTCGGCATCGGGCTCGCGCTGCTGATCCCCCGCCTGCGCCGGACCGCGGATTGGCGGATGCGATTCATCCCGCGCGCCGCGGCCGGGCGGCGGTTGTTGGATGTCGGGGCGGGAAATGGGGACTATCTGCTGCAAGCCCGCTCGGCCGGGTGGGACGTGGTCGGCGTGGAGCCGGATACGGACGCGGTCGCCAGCGCCCGCCGCGCCGGGCTCGACGTGCGCCAAGGCGGCATCGAGGCGTTGTCCGGCGAGCCGGACAGCGTCGACGTGATCACGATGAATCACGTGATCGAACACGTCCACGATCCGCGGCGCGTGCTGGGCGCCGCCTACCAGCTGCTGCGATCCGGAGGACTCCTGTTTCTCGAGACGCCGAACGTCGACAGCGCCGGCCACCGCCGGTTCGGCCGTCATTGGCGTGGCCTGGAGCCGCCCCGACACCTGGTGTTGTTCAACTGGGACTCGCTGGAGCGGGTGCTCGAGGCCGTGGGTTTTGGCGAAATCCGGCGCATCCCGCGCGCCGGGGTCTATCCGACGCTCGCCGTGAAGAGCCGGGCGATCCGGCGCGGCGCCGATCCCGAGAACATCGGACGCGCACCGCGGCTGCAGCGCGTCGGCGATACGCTGCGTGAGCTCGGCACGATATCGAACCATCGGCGCCGCGAGTTCATCACGCTGCTGGCCGTGAAACGGTAGCGGACCTTCCGGGCATGCGGATCTCGGTGGCGATGGCGACCTTCAACGGGGAGCGTTTCATCGCGGAGCAACTCACGAGTCTCTGCGCGCAGACGCGATTGCCCGACGAGCTGGTCGTGTGCGACGACCAATCCAGCGATCGCACGCTCGACCTCGTCGAGCAATTCGCCCGCACCGCACCGTTCGAGGTCAGGATCCATCGCAACGAGCGCAACCTCGGGTTCGGGGACAACTTCCTGCAGGCCGCGAATCGCTGCCGCGGCGATTGGATCGCGTTCTGCGATCAGGACGATGTCTGGCTCCCCGACAAGCTCGCGACGGCCGAGCGCTACGCGCAGATGCCGGGCCGCAACGTGCTGGTGGTCGCCCACAACGCCGACGTGGTCGACGCATCGCTGGTGCCGAGCGGGGTGCGTTACCTCACCCTGCGCAAGACGATGATCTGCGAAGGGCGAAAGCTGCCGAATCTCTGGGTCGCCTCCGGATTCACGATGCTGTTCCGCGCCGACCTGGTCCGGCGCATACCGTACGACGACCGAGGACCCGACCCGAGCATCCCCGGCGCCGCGCTGGCGCATGACGTGTGGGTCTGCCGGCTCGCGCGCATCCTCGGGGACGTCGTGATCCTGCCGCAAAGCCTGGTGCTGTATCGACGGCATGCGGCGACGACGAGTGCCTTCCTGGCGGGCGGGAACCAGCGGGTGAAGGAGTCCAAGGGATTGTTGCGTCAATTGCGGACTCTTGCCGTCAGAGGCGCCGACACCTACCAGCGGCATGCGCAGGCCGCCGCCCATCAGGCGGCGGTGTTCGGGCGCCTCGCGCGTGACCCTCGGTTCGCGGAGTGGGGCGAGCCACTGCGGTCGGCCGAGGCCGACTACGCGGGTCTGTCCGACTGGCTGCTCGACCGGTCGCGCCTCTATGGGGATCCGCGTCTTTCCCGCAGGATCGGATTCCTGCGGCGCCTGCTCGCCGCCAACGGCCACATTCGATTCAACGGGTATTACCTGCGGAATTCCCGCAAGATCCTCAAGGATTTGTCGTTCGACCTGGCGATCGCGGTCCACGGGCCGCGATGAGCATCCGCGGCGGCGAACCGGTGGCGCTTCGATGACGATATCGGTCGCGATGGGCACCTACAACGGCGAGCGCTTCCTCGGCGAGCAGCTCGCGAGTCTCGCCGCGCAG
>JAJXYU010000015.1 GCA_021780395.1 Pseudomonadota bacterium | reverse complement strand
ATCCCGGGCCTGCGCCGCGACTGGGAGGAGGCTCTCGGCAAGCCCGGGCGGATCGCGTCCGCGCTCGAGATCATGCTCGCGGGTCCGATCGGCGCGGCCTCGTTCAACAATGAGTTCGGCCGGCCGAACATCGCCGGCTACTTCCGCACGTTCGAGCGCGCGAGTCGCGAAGGCGGGCGGGTCGTCGCGCGCGGCTACCACAAGCCGATCATGCTCGCGGGCGGCCTCGGGAACGTGCGCCGCACGCACGTCGAGAAGCGCGAAGTCGTGGTCGGCGCGCCGCTCGTCGTGCTCGGCGGGCCGGCGATGCTGATCGGTCTCGGCGGCGGCGCGGCGTCCTCGGTCGGCAGCGGCCAGAGCGACGCGGAGCTCGACTTCGCGTCCGTGCAGCGCGGCAACGCCGAGATCCAGCGGCGCGCGCAGGAAGTGATCGACCGCTGCTGGGCGCTCGGCGAGCGCAATCCGATCCTGTTGATCCACGACGTCGGCGCCGGCGGGCTGTCGAATGCCCTGCCCGAGGCGATCGCGCACAGCCACCGTGGCGGACGGATCGAACTGCGGCGGATCCCGAGCGCGGAAGCCGGCCTCTCGCCGATGGAGATCTGGTGCAACGAGGCGCAGGAGCGCTACGTGATCGCGCTCGAGCCCGGGCGGGTCGCCGAGTTCGAGGCGATCTGCGCGCGCGAGCGCTGCCCGATCGCGATCGTCGGCGAGGTCACCGACGACGGCCGGCTGATCGTCGCGGACGGGGCGCAGGGTGGCTCGCCGGTCGACATGGCGATCGACACGCTACTCGGGAAGCCCCCGCGGATGCGCCGCGAGGTCGCGAGCCTGCCGCGCGATCCCGGCGCGCTGTCGACCGCCGGGACCGGTGTCGAGGAGTCGTTGCGCCGGCTCCTCGAACTGCCGACGATCGCCGACAAGTCGTTCCTGGTCACGATCGGCGATCGCAGCGTTGGCGGGCTGGTGAGCCGCGATCAGATGGTGGGTCCCTGGCAGGTGCCGGTCGCGGACGTCGGCGTGACCTTGAGCGACTACGATGGCTATCGCGGCGAGGCGCTCGCGGTCGGCGAGCGCACGCCGGTCGCGGTGCTCGACCCGGCCGCGTCGGGCCGGCTCGCGGTCGCCGAGGCGATCACCAACCTGCTCGCGGCCGACATCGGCGCGCTCACGGACGTGCGATTGTCGGCGAACTGGATGGCGGCGTGCGGAGAGCCCGGCGAGGATGCGGACCTGTATGCGACCGTGCGCGCGGTCGCGCTCGATCTGTGCGCGCGCCTGCGGATCGCGATCCCGGTCGGCAAGGATTCGCTGTCGATGCGCACCGTGTGGCGCGATGCGCGCGGCGAGCACCGGGTGGTCGCGCCGGTCTCGTTGATCGTGTCGGCGTTCGCGCCGGTGCGCGACGCGCGACGCTGCTTGACGCCGCTGCTCGACCGGCGCGCGCCGTCGCGGCTGCTGCTCGTCGATCTCGGCCGCGGGCGCGACCGGCTCGGGGGTTCCTGCTGGGCGCAGGTCCACCGGCGTGACGGCGGCGAACCGGCCGACCTCGACGATCCGGCGCTGCTCGCGGCGTTCGCGGCCGCGATCATCGAACTGAAGGCGCTGCGCCTCGCGCTCGCGTACCACGACCGCTCCGACGGCGGCACGCTGATCGCGTTGCTGGAGATCGCGTTCGCGTCGCGTTGCGGCCTCGAGATCGACCTCGGCGCGGTGCGCGACCCGGTCGCCGCGTGTTTCGCCGAGGAGCCGGGAGCGATCGTGCAGGTCGGCGAAGCGCAGCTCGCGGACGCGCTCGCGGTGTTCGAGCGGCACGGCCTCGGCGGATGCGTGCGCGCGGTCGCACGGCCGGTCGCGGGACCGCGGATCACGTTGCGCGCCGGCGGCGAGCCGCTGCTCGAGGCTTCGCGCACCGACCTGCACCGCGCATGGAGCGAGGTGTCGTTCCGGATGCAGCGGCTGCGCGATCATCCGGACTGCGCGCGCGAGGAATACGATCGCCTCCTCGATGCGGACGATCCGGGGCTGCATGCGAGCTTGAGCTTCGATCCGGCCGAGGACGTCGCCGCGCCCTATGTGAACACCGGGCGGCGCCCGGGCGTCGCGATATTGCGGGAGCAGGGCGTCAACAGCCAGACCGAGATGGCCGCGGCGCTCACGCGGGCGGGCTTCGACGCGTACGACCTGCACATGACCGACGTGCTCGGCGGCACCGCGAGCCTCGATCGATTCGCGGGGCTCGTCGCCTGCGGCGGCTTCTCGTACGGCGACGTACTCGGCGCCGGCGAAGGCTGGGCGAAGTCGATCCTGTTCAACGAGCGGGCGCGCGCGCAGTTCGAGGCGTTCTTCCAGCGCCCGTCGACGTTCACGCTCGGGATCTGCAACGGCTGTCAGATGCTCGCGGCGCTGAAGGAGATCGTGCCGGGCGCGCAAGCGTGGCCGCGGTTCGTGCGCAACCGTTCCGAGCAGCACGAGGCGCGGCTGGTGCTGGTGCGCGTCGCGTCGAGCCGCTCGGTGCTGCTGCAGGGGATGCACGACTCGGTGCTGCCGGTCGCGGTCTCGCACGGCGAGGGCCGCGCGGAATTCGATCCGGACGGCGGCGAGGAGCGGCTGCTCGCGCTCGGCGTGGCGAGCCTGCGGTACGTCGACCACCAGGGCGCGCCGACCGAGCGCTATCCGTTCAACCCGAACGGCTCGCCGGGCGGACTCGCGGGCGTGTGCAGCGCCGATGGGCGCGTGACCGCGCTGATGCCGCATCCGGAGCGGGTCTACCGGACCGTGCAGCACTCCTGGGCGCCTCGCGAGTGGGGCGAGGACGGCGG
>JAJXYU010000367.1 GCA_021780395.1 Pseudomonadota bacterium | reverse complement strand
CCGTCGAGAAGCGCTCGACGTGGATCTTGCCGCTCGCGCCGAGTTCGCGCAGGGTCGCGGAGATCTCCTTGACCATCGCGCCCGGCCCGCACACGAAGAATTCGTTCACCGCGCGCGGATCGAATTCGCTCGCCGCGAGCTCGCGCAGCTTCGCGCCGTCCAGCCGGCCGTTGAACAACGCGACGTCCTGCGGCTCGCGGCTCATCAGGCAATGCAGCGCGAATCGCCCGAGATGGCGGTTCTTCAGCGCGAGCAGCTCCTCGACGAACATCGTGCGCGCGAGGGAGCGGTTGCCGTAGAAGAGCATCGCGTTCGAGCCGGGCTCGACCCGCAGGATCGTCTCGAGGATCGGCAGCACCGGCGTGATCCCGCTGCCCGATGCGAATGCGACGACCGCGCGCGAGCGGGTCGGGTCGAGCATCGGACGAAATCGACCGGTCGGCTCCATCGCGTCGAGTCGATCGCCGATCGCGAGGGTCTCCGCGAGATGGCGCGACATCTCGCCCTGCACGCGCACCGCGATCCGCAGCGCATCGCCGGCGGATCCCACGATCGAGTAGGTGCGGCGCAGCTCCCGGTCGCCGATCCGCGCGCGCACCGGAAGGTGCTGGCCGGGCTCGAAGCGAAACGCGTCGCGAAGGTCGGGATCGGGTCGCAGGTCGAGAGCGACCGCGTCCTCCGCGATCGGTTCGCGGCGGGTCAGCGTCAAGGCATGGAAGCTCAGCATACGGGGGCTCTCGAAAGGTCTACAGGCACTTGAAGCGATCGAAGGGTTCCTGGCACGAACGGCAGCGGTACAGTGCCTTGCAGGGCGTGGACCCGAATTCGCTGAGACGCTCGGTGTCGACGGAGCCGCAGCGCGGACACGCGACCGGCAGCAGTGGTGCGTCGAGCCGCGTCGGCGGCGCGATCCCGTATTCCAGGAGCTTGCGCCGGCCCTCGTCGCTGATCCAGTCGCTCGACCACGCCGGCGAGAGCACGTCGACGACCCGGACCGGACCGAGACCCGCATGCTCGAGCGCCGCGGCGACGTCCTCGCGGATGGTCGCGGTCGCGGGACACCCCGAGTAGGTCGGCGACAGGCCGACCACCAATCCACCGTCGGCGAGCGCCTCGACCGAGCGGACGATCCCGAGATCGAGCACGCTCAGCACCGGAATCTCGGGATCCGGCACCGAGGCGAGCACCTCGCGCGCGTGCGCGACCCGGGTCGTGGGGGTGTCGCGCGCGGCACCCTCCTCCGTGGCGTTCACCACCGCGCTCCCGGATGGACGCGCGGCAGGTGCTGCATCTCGGCGAGCAACGGGCCGAGGTGCTCGCTGTGCCGACCCTGCTTGCCGTACCACCGGTACTGCGGCGGCGCGGGCCGCGCGAGGGTCGCATCGGCGAGCACCGCGTCGACTTGACCGGACCACTCGCGCTGCAAGGCCGCGAGGTCCGGTCCGACGCCCGACGCGAGCGCGGCGCGGTCGACCTCGTCCGGGTCGAACAATTCGAGCGTATAGGGCCAGAGCCGCTCGAGCGACGCTTGCACGCGCGCGTGGCTCTCCTCGGTGCCGTCGCCGAGGCGCACGACCCAGCCGGCGCTGTAGCGCAGGTGATAGCGCGATTCCTTGAGCGCCTTCGCCGCGATCGCGGCGAGACGCGGATCCCGCGAGCCGGCCAGATGCTCGTAGAGCGGCACCTGGTACGCGTCGAGCAACCACTGGCGAACGATCGTGTCGCCGAAATCGCCGTTCGGCATCTCCGCGAGCGTCGCATTGCGGAATTCGGATTCCTCGCGCAGGAACGCGAGGTCGTCCTCGCCGCGCCCCCGCCCCTCGACCTCGCCGGCGTAGGCGAGCAGCAGGCGTGCCTGGCCGAGGAGGTCGAGCGCGGTGTTCGCGAGGCCGAGATCCTCCTCGATCGCCGGGGCGTGGCCGATCCATTCGCCGAGGCGTTGCGCGAGCACCAGTGCGGTATCGCCGAGCCGCAGCAGGTACTGCAGCGGCGCGCCCGGCCCGTCCGGCGTCGCCGCGACGCGCCCAGTCCCGCTCACAGCGTCTCGACCTCTTTCGGGATGTCGTAGAACGTCGGATGCCGGTAGATCTTGTCGCGCGCCGGCTCGAACAGCGCGTCGCTCTCCGCCGGGTCGGAGGCGAGGATGTCCGTCGAGCGCACGACCCAGACGCTGACGCCCTCCAGCCGGCGGGTGTACACGTCGCGGGCGTGCTCGAGCGCCATCGACGCGTCCGCCGCGTGCACGCTGCCGACGTGCTTGTGATCGAGACCGCCGCGCGCGCGGACGAAGATCTCGTAGAGCGGCCAATCGGGATTCGGGTGCATCGGGTTCTCCATGAGGGCGGCGCCGCCGCCCGGGTGTCAGGCGGCGGCCGCGCGGGCGCGTTTCGCCGCATGCGCGAGCGCAGCCTCGCGCACCCAGCGGCCGGATTCGTGAGCGTCGCGCCGGGCCTGCAACCGATCGCGGTTGCACGGACCGTTGCCGCGCACGACGTCCTGGAATTCGCTCCAGTCGATCTCGCCGTGGACATGCTGGCCGCGTTCGGCGTCCCAGCGCAGCGCGGGATCCGGGATTTCGAGCCCGAGGAATTGCGCCTGCGGGACCGTGAAATCCACGAACTTCTGCCGCAGCTCGTCGTTCGTGAAACGCTTGATCTTCCAGCGCACCGACAGCGCGGTGTGCGGCGACGCCGTGTCCGGCGGACCGAACATCATCAGCGACGGCCACCACCAGCGGTTCAGCGCGTCCTGGGCGATCGCGCGCTGCGCGGCCGACCCCCGCGCGAGCTTGAGCATCAGGTCGTATCCCTGACGCTGGTGGAAGCTTTCCTCCTTGCAGATCCGGATCATCGCGCGCGAGTAGGGCCCGTAGGAGCAGCGGCACAGCGGGATCTGGTTCATGATCGCCGCGCCGTCGACGAGCCAGCCGATCGCGCCGACGTCGGCCCAGGTCAAGGTCGGGTAGTTGAAGATGCTGGAGTATTTCGCGGCGCCGCAGAGCAGCTGCTCGATCAGTTCCGCGCGCGAGATCCCGAGCGTTTCCGCGGCCGAATAGAGATACGCGCCGTGTCCACCCTCGTCCTGGACCTTCGCGATCAGGATCGACTTGCGCAGCAGCGAGGGCGCGCGTCCGATCCAGTTGCCTTCCGGCAGCATCCCGACGATCTCGGAATGGGCATGCTGGGAGATCTGCCGGATCAGGGTCTGCCGGTAGGCCTCCGGCATCCAGTCCTTCGGTTCGATCTTCTCCTCCGCGTCGATCCGTGCCTCGAAGCGGCGCAGCCGTTGCGGATCCTCCCGCACCGTCGCGAGCGGCCGTGCGGCGAGTTCGTTGAGCCCCTGCGTGTACATTCGCTCCACCCCGCGATCGTGGCGACCGGGAAAGTGTGACACGTGAAAATACGGATGACAACCATTTCTGTGTCAGAATGCCACGATGTCCGAGTCGACCCGCGATCGAGCCCCGCGCCGCGTCGCCGCCCTCCTGTCCGCCTTTCGTCGGCAACGACCGCTGCGCGGCGGCTCGCTGATCGTGACCGTGTTCGGCGATGCGCTCGCGCCGCGCGGCGGTGCGATCACGCTCGGCAGCCTGATCGAGTTGATGGCGCCGTTCGGCCTCACGGAACGCCTGGTTCGCACCTCGGTGGCCCGCCTGGTGCACGACGACTGGCTCGCCAGCCGCCGGCACGGACGGTTGAGCGAATATCGTCTCTCGCCGCGGGGACGCGCGCGCTTCGTCGAGGCGACCGCGCGGATCTACGCCGGGCCTCCCGGGCCGTGGGACGGCGCGTGGACCCTGGTCGTGCTGCCCGGTGCCGTCGGCGGGCGCGGCGCCATCCGCCGGCAGCTGCGCTGGAACGGGTTCGGCGAGATTGCGCCAGGGGTGTTCGCGCATCCGGCCGCGGGCGCCGCGGCCGTGCCTGCGACGCTCGCGTCCGCGGGACTCGCGCGCGCGCCGATGGTGTTCGTGACTGCGCGCGCCGCGGGGAGCGACGCGGATCGGGCGCGCCTCGTGCGGCAAGGCTGGGACCTCACCGAGTTGGCGACCCGCTATCGACGGTTCATCCGCCGCTACGCGGCGGTCGCACGATCGCTCGAGGAGCGGCGTGCGCTCGAGCCGGCGACGGCGTTCGTGGTGCGCACGCTCCTGATCCACGAGTATCGCAGGATCCATCTGCGCGATCCCCTGCTCCCGCGGGAGTTGTTGCCGGCGGACTGGCCCGGGATCGCGGCGTACGACACGTGCCGGCGGCTCTACGGCCGGCTCGTCGGGCCGGCCGAGGCGCACCTCGATGCGCGCGCGGTGCGGTTCTCCGGTCCGCTGCCACCGCCCGACCGCGGCGTCGCAGGCCGCTTCCCGCCGGTCGACGCGTCCCGCGAACCGATGAGCACGCAATGACCCAAGCGCCCCCACCTTTACCCCCGCCCCCGCCCTCGCCCGGGCGCCCGACGCTGCCGCGGGCGATTTGGATCCTCGGCGGAGTGAGCTTGTTGATGGACGTTTCCTCGGAGATGATCCACGGGCTCCTGCCGCTGTTCCTGGTCGACTCGCTCGGCGCGAGCGCGTTCGTGGTCGGGATGATTGAGGGCCTCGGCGAGGCGACGTCGCTGGTCGTGAAGGTGTTCTCCGGCACCCTGAGCGACTATCTGGGGCGCCGCAAGCGTCTCACGGTGCTGGGCTATGGTCTGTCCGCGCTCACCAAGCCGTTGTTCGCGCTCGCCGGAACGGTGCACCTCGTGCTCGGCGCGCGCATCCTGGATCGGGTCGGCAAGGGCATCCGCGGCGCGCCACGCGACGCGCTGATCGCGGACATCGCGCCGCGCGAACTGCGCGGTGCCGCGTTCGGTCTGCGGCAATCGCTCGATACGATCGGCGCGTTCCTCGGACCGCTGATCGCGGTCGCCCTGATGCTCGCGTGGCACGACCGCTTCCGCGCGGTGTTCTGGGTCGCGGTGGCGCCGGCGTTGCTCGCGGTCGTCCTGCTCGAGCTCGGCGTCGCCGAGCCCGTGCGCCCGCCCGCGGCGGGCGCCGTTCGGCGCAATCCTCTGCGGCGCGAGAGCCTGCGCCAGCTTGGCGGCGCCTACTGGTGGGTGGTCCTGATCGGCGGACTCGCGACACTTGCCCGCTTCAGCGAGGCGTTCCTGCTGCTGCGCGCCCAGCAGGACGGCGTGCGGGTCGCGTACGTGCCGCTCGTGATGGTCGCGATGAACGTGGTGTACTCGGCCTGCGCCTACCCGTTCGGCCGGCTCGCGGACCGGATCAGCCACCCGCGTCTGCTCGCGGCCGGACTCGCGGTGTTGATCCTCGCGGACCTCGCGCTCGCGCGCGGCCGCAGCTGGCCGATGCTCGCCCTCGGCGTCGGACTCTGGGGCGTGCACATGGGCATCACCCAGGGCCTGCTCGCCGCGATGGTCACGGACGCCGCGCCGGCGCCGCTGCGCGGCACGGCGTTCGGGTTGTTCAATCTGGCGAGCGGAGGCGCGATGCTGGTCGCGAGCGGACTCGCCGGATGGATCTGGTCGCAGGCGGGCGCGGGGTACACATTCTATGCGGGCGCGACCTTCGCCGCGCTCGCGCTCGGCGCAATCCTCGTGTGGCGGCCGAGCCGCCCAGCGCTCCCCGAGACGATGCTCAAGCGCTGATCGCGGGGGCCGGGGTCGGCGCCGTCGGCGGCGCCGCGAGCAGTTCTGCGAGCGCCTCGCGGGTGACGACTTCCTCGTGCAACAGGCGTTGCGCGATCCTTTCGAGCTGCGCGCGCCGGTCGTTCAGCGTCGTCGCGACCCGATGGTGCGCTTCTTCGAGCAGTTGCGCGATCTCCTCGTCGATCAGCTGGGCGGTGTGCTCGCTGTAGGTGAACCGCTCCGGCGGCGCCGGCGCATCGAGGAAGGCGCTCGCCCGCGGCGTCTCATAGGTGGCCTGGCCGAGCCGTGCGCTCATGCCGTACTGGGTGACCATGTGCCTGGCCATGTCGGTCGCCTTCTGCAGGTCGTCCTCCGCGCCGGTCGACACGTCGCCGAACACGATCTCCTCGGCGACACGGCCGCCGAGCAGCACGTCGAGCCGGTCGAGCAGTTCGCTGCGCCTCAGCAGGTAGCGGTCCTCGGTCGGTTGCTGCTGGGTGAAGCCGAGCGCGCCGATGCCGCGTGGGATGATCGAGATCTTCGCGACCCGGTCGGCGTTGGGCCGCGACTCGGCGACCAGCGCGTGCCCCGCCTCGTGGTACGCGACGGTCTGCTTCTCCTTCGCGTTCATGACCCTGTTGCGCTTCTCGAGACCGATGATCACGCGGTCGATCGCGCTGTCGAAGTCGCTCATCTCCACCGACTGCTTGTCCGCCCGGGCCGCGTGCAGCGCAGCCTCGTTCACGATGTTCGCAAGATCCGCGCCCGCGAAACCGGGCGTCTTCGCCGCGACCGCCGCGAGATCGACGTTCGCGGCCAGCACCAGTTTTTGCGCGTGCAGCCGCAGGATCTTCTCGCGCCCGCGCACGTCCGGCCGGTCGATCGCGACGTGCCGGTCGAAGCGGCCCGGCCGCAGCAGTGCGCGGTCGAGGATCTCCGGCCGGTTCGTCGCCGCCATCACCATCACGCCGCTCGTCGTGTCGAAGCCGTCCATCTCGACGAGCAGCTGATTCAGCGTCTGCTCGCGCTCATCGTTGCCGCCGTAGCCGGTGACGCCGCGCGCCTTGCCGAGCGCATCGAGCTCATCGACGAAGATGATGCACGGCGCGACCTTCTCGGCCTGCTGGAACAGATCGCGCACCCGCGCGGCGCCGACGCCGACGAACATCTCGACGAATTCCGAGCCGCTGATCGACAGGAACGGCACGCCCGCCTCCCCGGCGACCGCCTTCGCGAGCAGGGTCTTCCCGGTGCCGGGCGCACCGACGATCAGGATGCCCTTCGGAATGTGTCCGCCGAGCCGGCGATAGCGCTCCGGGTCCTTCAGGAAGCGCACGACTTCCATCAACTCCTCCTTCGCCTCGTCGATCCCTTCGACGTCGGAGAAGTGCACGCCGGTCTCCTTCTGCACGAATACCTTCGCGTGGCTGTGCCCGATCTGCGCGATCGATCCGGCGCCCGCGTCGGTGCGCCGTAACATCATCATCCCGAGGCCCGCGATCAGCAGGCCCGGGATCAGCCAGGCGAACAAGGTCGAGGTCCAGTGGCTGTCCTCGGCGCCCTCGTAATGAACCTTGGCCGCGTCCAGCGCGGCGACGAGGCCCGGATCCTCGACCCGGCGGGTGACGAACCGATGCGCACCGTGGTCGTCGGTGGTCTTGTCGAGCGCGGCGAGCGTCTTCGGCGATATGAGCTTCGCGATCCCCTGGGTGTCGACCGTGCCTTCGATCGTCGAGTCGCCGATCGTCAGGTCGTCGACCTTGTGTGCCTGCAGCAAGGTCTTGAAGTCGCTGTAACTCAGCGTCTCCGGCGTCTGCGTGGTCAGCAGCAGCTGCAGCACCACGAGGAGCGCGACGACCCCGACGAGGTACCACGCGGTCAGCGGTCCTTTGCTCTCTTCCATCCCAGCATCCTCCGACCCAGCACCCTTCGACGCAGCGCCGGAACCGCGGACGCCAGATCCGCGACGCGGACCCGGGCTATCCTCGACCCGCCGGCAGCCGCTGTCCCGGCGCGATGTCGACGACCGAGCTGACCAGCTCGAGCAACACCGGGCCGGGCGCGGTGCGTGCCTCGGCGAGCGCGGCCGGGAAATCCTCCGTGCGCGCGACGCGCCGCGCATGCAGTCCGAACGCGCGTGCATACGCGACGAAATCCGGATTGTGCAGCGTGGTCGCGATGTCGCGCCCCGGGAAGCGGTTCTCCTGGTGCATGCGGATCGTTCCGTAGCTGCCATTGTTGACGACCAGAAACAGGATCTTCAAGCCGCGCGCCGCCGCGGTCGCGAGCTCCTGCGCGGCCATCAGGAAACAGCCGTCGCCGGCGACGCAGACGACCTCCCGCGTCGGGTGCGCGAGCTTCGCGGCGATCGCGGCGGGCACCGCATAGCCCATCGCCCCGCTCCCCGGCGCGAGCTGCGTGCCGTGCGTCCGGTGCTCGAAGAACCGGTGGAGCCAGGCGGCGTAGTTGCCGGCGCCGTTCGTCACGATCGCGGACTCCGGCAGCTCCGCGCGCAGGTGGCGAAACACCCGCGAGAGGTTGAGTTCGCCGCGGACCTCGACCGGTTCGATGAAGGCGAGGTGTTCGGCGCGCGCCGCGCGCGTCCAGTCGGACCAGGCCCGCGGCGCGTGCGCCGGCGCCTCGAGCGCCGCGAGCGCGTCCACCGCCGCGTTCAGGTCGCACTGCAGCGCGACGCCCGCGGGGAACACCGCCGACAGCGTCGCCGCATCAGGGTGCAGGTGGATCAGGCGGGCCGTGGTCCGGGTCCGATCGAGCCAGCGGTAGCCGCCGGTCTCGACGTCGCCGAGCGGTGCGCCGAGCACGAGCAGCAGATCGGCGGCGCGGACCCGCTCGACGAGGCTCGCCGGCGTGCCGTAGCCGAGCTCGCCCGCGTAGCTCGCGGATTCGTTCGGAAAGTGATCCTTGCGCCGGAAGGCTGTCACGACCGGCAGTTCCCAGCCCTCGGCGAAGCGCCGCAGGGCCGCGACGCCCTCCGCGGTCCAACCACTCCCGCCGACCCACAGCAGCGGCCGTCGCGCGGCCGCGAGGCGCGCGCCGATCTCGTGGATCCGCGCGCCCGACGGGGCCGGGAGTTCGATGCGCGCCGGCGGCTCGTGCGTCGCGCTCGCGCCGCTCTCTCCAAGCACGTCTTCCGGCAGACCCACGATCACCGGACCCGGGCGATTCGCGCGGGCAAGCTGGAATGCGCGGTCGACGATCTCGGCGGTCCGCTGCGGCAGATCGATCCGCAGCACGCCCTTCGCCAGGTCCGCGAAGGTGAGCGAGAGGTCGACTTCCTGGAACGCGCGACGAAATCGATCTTCACGCGCGATCTCGCCGACGAACAGCACCATCGGGGTCGCGTCCTGCTGCGCGGTGTGCACGCCGATGCTCGCCTGCGTGAGGCCTGGACCGCGCGTGACGAACGCAACGCCGCAACGACCCGCGAGCTTCGCGGTGGCCTCGGCCATGTTCGCCGCGGCCGCCTCGTGACGGCAGGTCACGACGTCGATCGTGCGCCGCCGGTCGTAGAGTGCGTCCAGCACGTCGAGATAGCTCTCGCCGGCGACCGTGAACACGCGTTCGACGCCGTGCGCGGCGAGCCGCGTGACCAACGCGTCGGCGACGCGGCCCGAGGCGGCCGCGGCTGGATCCATGGACATCGATACCCCGTTCTCGAATTCGACTGCGGCGCATTGTACCCGTTATGGGGTCGATCCCCCGGTGGTATCCTGTCCGCAAAGGTTTCGACGGCACTGCAAACGATGACCGATAAGCGCTTCGTCCACGCCGCGTGTCCACACGATTGTCCGGACACCTGCGCGATCCGCGTGACCGTCGAGGACGGCGTCGCGGTGCGCGTGCAGGGCGACCCGGATCACCCGCCGACGCACGGCGCGCTGTGCACCAAGGTCGCGCGCTACCCCGAGCGCACCTACCATCCGGAGCGTCTGCTCCATCCGCTGCGCCGGGTCGGTCCGAAGGGCGCCGGACGGATGGAGCGGGTCGGCTGGGACGAGGCGCTCGACGAGATCGCGGCGCGGCTCGGGCGCATCGCGGCGCGCGACCCCGCGGCGATCCTGCCGTACAGCTACGCCGGAACGATGGGACTCGTGCAGGGCGATTCGATGTCGGCGCGATTCTTCCACCGGCTCGGCGCGTCGCTGCTCGACCGGACGATCTGCGCGAGCGCCGGCGCGGCCGCGCTCGACGCGACCTACGGGAACCGCGTCGGGATGCACGTCGAGCGCTATGCCGACAGCCGCGTGATCCTGATCTGGGGCAGCAACAGCATCGCCTCGAACCTGCACTTCTGGACCTTCGCGCAGCAGGCGAAGCGCGCCGGCGCGAAACTGATCTGCATCGATCCACGCCGGACCGAGACCGCCGATCGCTGTCACCAGCATGTCGCGTTGCTGCCGGGCACGGACGGTGCGCTCGCGCTCGGCCTGATCCGCGAGATCGACGTCCAGGGCTGGATCGACCGGGAATACGTCGAGGCCTACACCGACGGCTGGCCGGCCCTGCGAGCGGTCGCGAGCGAGTGGACGCCGGAGCGCACCGCCGCGGTGTGCGGGATCGATGCCCAGCAGGTGCGCGGCCTCGCGCGGGATTATGCGACGCTGCGACCGGCCGCGATCCGGCTGAACTACGGAATGCAGCGTACCCACGGCGGCGGCAGCGCGGTCCGCCTGATCGCCGCCCTGCCCTGCCTGATCGGCGCGTGGCGGGATCCCGCGGGCGGGCTGTTGTTGTCCGCATCGGGCTTCGCGCCGACCGACTCGCGCCTTCTGCGGCGACCGGACCTGATCCCCGGCCCGACGCCACGCACCGTGAACATGAGCACGATCGGCGATGCGCTGCTCACGGACGGGTCGGCGCAGTTCGGCCCCCGGATCGAGGCGCTCGTCGTGTACAACAGCAATCCCGTCGCGGTCGCACCGGAGTCGCCGAAGGTCGTGCGCGGCTTCGCCCGGGAGGACCTTTTCACGGTGGTGCTCGAACACTTCCAGACCGACACCGCCGACTACGCGGATTTCGTGCTCCCCGCGACGACGCAGCTCGAGCACTTCGACGTGCACAAGAGCTATGGCCACGTCTACCTGATGGTGAACGAGCCGGCGATCGCGCCGCTCGGCGAAGCGCGGCCGAACACCGCGGTGTTCCGCGCGCTCGCGTCGCGTTTCGGTTTCACCGAGGCGTGCTTCCGCGACGACGACGTGACGATCGGCTCGCAGGCGTTCGGGGACGCGGTCGACTTCGAGCGGTTGCGGCGCGAGGGCTGGATCCGGCTGCCGATCGCGGACGCGCCCTTCGCCAGCGGCGGATTCGCGACCGCGAACGGGCGCGCGCAGTTCGCCCCGCCGTCGCTCGGCCCGGCCGATCACGTCCCGCCGTACGAATCGGTGCGCTCGGCTCCTGCGCTCGCGGTCCGCTATCCGCTCGCGATGATCTCGCCGCCGGCGCGGCATTTCCTGAACTCGACCTTCGTGAATGTGCGGAGCCTG
>JAJXYU010000151.1 GCA_021780395.1 Pseudomonadota bacterium | reverse complement strand
GGGCTATTTCTTCGTACCGGCCGTCGGTTGGCACCTGACCCAGTACGACTTGACCCACGCCGCGCCGGGGGATCCCTCCAGCCCTTCCTTGTCGCTGCCGTTCGCGCGCCTCGACACCGGCTTGATCTTCGAGCGCGACGACCCCTCGAACGGTCACCCCGAACAGACGCTCGAGCCGCGGATGGTCTACAGCTACGTGCCTTACCGGAACCAGGACGCCTTGCCGGTGTTCGATACGGCGCTGCCGGATCTGAACCTGACGGAGCTCTATCAAACCAATCGGTTCGTCGGTGGCGACCGGTTCGGCGACGCGAATCAGCTCAGCATCGGCATGACCACCCGTTGGTTCGATGCGACGACCGGTCGCCAGTACCTCTCGGCCACGCTCGGCCAGACGCGCTATTTCACGACGCCGCGCGTGACCCTGCCAGGCCTCGCCCCGACGACGAACAGCGCCTCGAACCTCGTCGGCGACGTCGAGCTCACCGCCTACCAGAACGTGAACCTGAAGCTCGACTACCAGTGGGATCCGTACTCGGCGACGACCGAGAAATCGGAGGTGTCCGTCCAATACCGGCCCGACGCCGCGCGGATGGTTAACTTGGGCTACCGCTTCCAGCACGACGTCCTCGACCAGTGGGACGGTTCGTTCGCATGGCCGATCACGCACCGCTGGAACGCCGTCGCGCGGCTGGTCTATTCGGTGATGGACCATCAGACGATCGAGCAGGTCGCGGGCTTCGAATACCGCAGCTGCTGCTGGGCGCTGCAGATCGTCCAGCGCCGTTACGTGGTCAACCGGACCGGCAAGCTGACCGACTCGATCGCGATGCAATTGGAACTCCTCGGCTTCGGTTCGGTCCGAAACGGCAACGACACTTTCCTGCGTCGCGCGATTGGCGGATACTCCGCGGTTGGCCCGATGCCGGTCGGCCCGGCGCCGTAGATATTCACACGTCCCGGACCCCCAGTGACCAAACCATGCGCATGATGCTTCGATCGATCTGGATTCCTGTAGCCGCGTTGCTGTTCGCGTCGGGCGCGCTCGCCCAGACCCGCGACATCGGCACGCAGGGGGTGCTGCTCGACCGGATCGCCGCGGTCGTGAACGACGGCATCGTGACGCGGAGCCAGGTCGACGAGCAGGTGGCGGCCGTGACGCAGCGGCTCGAAGCGCAGAACGTCTCGCTGCCGCCGCGCAGCGTGCTCGTGAAGCAGGTGCTGGACCGACTGATCCTCCAGGAGATCGAGGAGCAACGCGCGAAGCAGATCGGCCTGACGATCACCGACGAGCAGCTCAATGCCGCGCTGCAAGAAATCGCGACGCGCAACAAGATCCCGTTCGACCAGCTGCCGAACGCGCTGGCGTCGCAGGGCGTCGACTACAAGCAATACCGCGAGGAGATGCGCAAGCAGCTCACCTTGCAGGCGCTGCGCGAGCGGGACGTGATCTCGCGGATCGTCGTGACGCCCCGCGAGATCGATCAGTACCTCGCGCGCCAAGGCAGCGCCGCCGCGAACGAGGAGTTCGACATATCGCACATCCTGATCGCGGTGCCGCCGGCGGCGACGCCGGCGCAGATCGAGGCGCTGACCCGCAAGGCGGATGCGATCGCCGCCCGCGCGCGCGCGGGTGAGAATTTCGCGAAGCTCGCGATCGCGAACTCCGACAGCGAGAAGGCGCTCGAGGGCGGGGATCTCGGGTGGCGCAAGGGCAGCCAGCTGCCGGACTTCATCCTGCGGCTGGTCACGCGGATGAAGCCGGGCCAGATCGGCGGCCCGGTGCGCACCGCGAGCGGCTTCCACATCATCCGCTTGAACGGCCGTCGCAGCGGCGCGAAGGCCGTCTACGTGCAACAGGTCCACGTGCGCCACATCCTGCTGAAGCCGAACGAACTCGACGACGATCAGACGATCCGTCAGCGGCTGCTGAAGATCCGTGCTCGCATCCTGCATGGCGAGAGTTTCAGGGGGATCGCGGAGACGACCTCGGAGGATCCGGGCTCGGCGCCGGACGGCGGCGATCTCGGGTGGGTGAACCCGAAGATCTTCGTGCCCGAATTCCAGGCCGCGATCGCGAAGCTCAAGGTCGGCGAGATCAGCATGCCGTTCAAGACGCGCTACGGCTGGCACATCGTGCAGCTGCTCGGCCGCCGCACCTACGACACGTCGAAGGACATTCAGCGCCAGCAGGCCTTCGAGGCGATCCGGGACAGCAAGGCCGAAGAGGACACGGAGCTTTGGCTGCAGCGTCTGCGCGACAACGCGTACGTCGAAAAACGAATGTAGTGCGCGTTCCGCGGATCGTCATCACCTCCGGCGAACCGGCCGGGATCGGGCCGGACACCTGCGTGATGATCGCGCAGGCGGACTGGGATGCGGATCTGATCTTCGCCGCGGATCCAGAGCTGATCGAAGCCGCGGCGCGCGCACTCGGGTTGCCCGTCGCGGTCACCGCCTACGACCCGGCCGCCGCCGCGCGGCCGAGCCGGGCCGGCCGGATGAAGATCCTCGCTTCGCGCTGCGCGCGCACACCGGTACCCGGCACGCTGGATGGAGCGAACGCCCGCTACGTGCTCGACCTGCTCGATCGCGCCTGCGACGGTTGCGTGCGCGGCGAGTTCGCGGCGATGGTGACCGCCCCGGTCCAGAAGAGCGTGTTGAGCGACGCCGTGGTCGCGTTCACGGGGCACACGGAGTACCTCGCAGCGCGGACCCACGCGCGGTGGCCGGTGATGTTGCTGGCCTGCGAGCGGATGCGGGTCGCGCTCGTGACGACGCACCTGCCGCTCGCCGCGGTGCCGGCGGCGATCACCGCCGACCGCTTGCTCGCGACCTTGCGCGTCGTGCACGCGGACCTGCGCCGCCGCTTCCGGGTCCCCCGTCCGCGGATCGCGGTGCTCGGCCTGAATCCCCACGCCGGCGAGGCCGGACACCTCGGACGCGAGGAGATCGACGTGATCGAGCCGGCGCTCGGCATCGCGCGCGCCGAGGGGATCGACGCGCGCGGCCCGATTCCCGCCGACACCGCGTTCACGCCGCGCGCGCTCGCCGACGCCGACGTGGTGCTCGCGATGTACCACGATCAGGGCTTGCCGGCGCTCAAGGCCGCGAGCTTCGGCGACGCGGTCAACGTGACGCTCGGGCTGCCGATCGTGCGCACCAGCGTCGACCACGGCACCGCGCTCGCACTCGCGCGCACCGGGCGCGCGGATGCCGGGAGCCTGCGCGCCGCAGTCGCGCTCGCGATCGAACTCGCCGGCGACGCGGCCACCGATGCCGGTCCGTAAGCGTTTCGGGCAGCATTTCCTGCATGATGGAGCGATCATCGGCCGGATCGTCGCGGCGATCGACCCGCGGGCCGGCGACCGGGTCGTCGAGATCGGGCCCGGGCGCGGCGCGCTCACCTTCGCGCTGCTTGCGAAGCTGCCGCATCTCGCGGCGATCGAGATCGACCGCGATCTCGCCGGGAGCCTCGGCGGCGATCCGCGCGCGGCCGGCAAGCTCTCGCTGCACGTCGGCGACGCGCTGCGCACCGATTTCATTGCGATGCGCGGCGACGGCGGGCCGCTGCGCATCGTCGGCAACCTTCCCTACAACATCTCGACACCGTTGCTGTTCCGTCTGATCGACCAGCGTCACGCGATCCTCGACGTGCATGCGATGCTGCAGAAGGAAGTCGTCGAACGGATCACCGCGACCGCGGACGAGCCGGCGTACGGTCGTCTCACGGTGATGATCGCGGCGTTCGCCGAGGCCGAGCGGCTGTTCGACGTCGGTCCCGGCGCGTTCCAGCCGCCGCCGCGCGTCTGGTCCTCGGTCCTGCGTCTGCGGACGAGCGAGTCACCGCGCTTCGAGATCGGCGATCCGTCCGCGTATGGCCGTGTGGTCGCGGCCGCGTTCTCCCATCGCCGCAAGACCTTGCGCAACGCGCTCCGGGGGCTCCTCGAGCCGGCCGAGATCGAGGCCTGCGGGATCGATCCCGGTGTCCGCCCCGGGACGCTCGCACCGGAGCGTTTCGGCCAGCTCGCGCGCCGCCTGCGCGCTCGCGAGCCCGCTGGGGCGATCGCGCCGTCGCGACCCCGCTGACCGGGTTCCCCCCGCCGATCCGGCTGCGGCTCCGCTATACTCTGCCGCATGGGTGACTATCGAAAGATCCTGCTGCTGCTCGATCTCTCCGAGCGCAGTGCGGACGTCGCGGCGGCCGGTCGCCGGATCGCCGCGTGGTCGAATGCCGCGACCGTCGCGCTGCACGTCGTCGAGTACGTGCCGGTCGAGGCGATGGGCGAGTCGCTGATGCCGCCGGTGAGGATCGAGGACGCGTTGGTCCAGCGGGCGCGCCAGAAGCTCGAGGCGCTCGTTCACGCCGCCGGTCTCGAGCGCGCGAGCTGCCGGGTCGAAGCCGGCAACACGAAGGCTGAGATTCTGCGCGTCGCCGAGCAGGAAGGCGCGGATCTGATCGTGCTCGGCAGCCGCGAACGCCATGGCCTCGCAATCCTGGTGAACCTCACCGAGGACACGGTGCTGCATGCGGCGCACTGCGACGTGCTCGCCGTTCGCGTGAAGTGATGGCGCGGGAGACGGAAGGATGAACGCCGAATCGCAGACGCCCAAGATCCAGGTCGATGTCGAGACCGCGTATCTCGAAGAACAGTCCGACCCGCGCGACAAGCGCTTCGTGTTCTCGTACACGATCACGATCCGCAACGAGGGACCCATTCCGGCACGGCTCCTCACCCGTCACTGGATCATCACCGATGCGAACGGCAACACCAAGGAGACGCGCGGCGACGGCGTCGTCGGTGAACAGCCCTATCTCAAGCCGGGGCAGGGATTCCGCTACTCCAGCGGCGCGGTGATCGAGACGCCGGTCGGCACGATGCAAGGCAGCTACCAGATGCAGGACGACGACGGCCGGCGCTTCGACGCGCCGATTGCGCCTTTCCGGCTGGCGATGCCCGGCGTGCTGCATTAACGTCACGGCGGCTTCTGGACGATGGCGCTGTACGCGATCGGCGACGTCCAAGGCTGCGATCAGGCCCTCGCCGCGCTGCTAGAACGCCTCGATTTCTCGACTGGTCGCGATCGGCTCTGGTTCGTCGGCGACCTGGTGAATCGCGGCCCGGACTCGCTCGGCGTGCTGCGCCGGGTCCACGCGCTCGGCGAGTCCGCGGTCGTCGTTCTCGGCAACCACGACCTGCACTGCCTGGCGGTCGCCTTCGGCCAGGCGCATGAGCGGCCGGGCGACACGCTGTCCGCGCTGCTCGAGGCACCCGACCGTCGGACACTGCTCGATTGGCTGCTCGCGCGTCCTTTGATCCACCCGGATCCGGCCCTGGGCTGGGTTCTGTTGCACGCGGGACTCGCGCCCCAGTGGACGATCCCGACCGCGATCGGCTGCGCGCGTGAAGTCGAGCAGGCCCTGCAGCGCACGCCGGAGCGGACCCTCGCCGGCATGTACGGCGACGGCCCGGACCGCTGGGACGAGCGGCTCGAGGGAACGGCGCGCGCCCGCTTCATCGTGAACTGCCTGACCCGCCTGCGGGTCGTCGACGCCGAGGGCCGGCTCGTGCTGCGCGCGAAGGAGGCACCCGAACGATCCCGTCGTCGCGGCTGGATTCCCTGGTTCGAGTTCCCCGCCCGCGCATGGCGGGGATCGCGGATCGTCTTCGGGCATTGGTCGACGCTCGGCTTCCACCGCAACGCCGACGTCGTCGGACTCGACACCGGCTGCGTCTGGGGAGAACGGCTGAGCGCGCTGCGGCTCGACGTCGAGGGCGCGGAGCCGGTATCGGTTGCGTGCCCGCAGGCGGCGCAGTTCGATTGACCGCGGCGCCCGCCGCGTCTTCAGCGCATCGACCGCGCGGCGCCCGTGCCCCGGGCTTCGTTCGCCGGCAACGCCCGCAGCACCTCGCCGCGTACCGAGTAGTCGCTGCCGGCGAGTTCGTAGGGTACGCAGGTGATGTTCTTGTGCACCCCGCGGGTGGTGAACATCGGCAGGATCTGGTCGGCGAACTCCTCGACGAGTTCGCAGTCGCCGACGCTCATGTCGCGAAACTCATCGGGAACGATCGCGAACGGCACGAAGTCCGCGTCGACGGGCGCGAGGTCGCCGCGACCGTGCGGCTTCTCCGCCGGGTCGGGTAACGCCGGCGCGAAGAACCGGATGCTCAAGGTCGGCCCGATCGAGTTCGGGCCCGCCGGCCGGCCGTAGTCGGGACAACCGCTCCCGACGATGTGCAAACGTGCCCGTGCGCCGAGAGTGGTCATGATCACCCGGATCTTGTCGATCAGGCCATCGCAGGAATAGCTCGAGGTGCGCCCGAGATAGGTGAATTCGACCCGGTGCTCCCTCCAGACGGCCCGGATCGGCACGCCGGAAGCGGCGAAGGCGCGGCCGCCACCCAGCACCAACAGCACCCCAAGGACCGAGCTCGCTTTCAACGACCGCATACGAACCCCGTACGACCTCCTGACCGACCGACTCGCGTGCACCATCTGACCCTCGCGCCAGCTCCGAAGTTTCCCACGGCCGGTATAATTCCGCGATGGCCATCGCCCCGCCCTTCGACGTCGCCCGGTGGATCGAGCGGAACCGCGCGCAATTGCGGCCGCCGGTCGGCAACAAGCTCCTGTTCGAGCACAGCGAGTTCATCGTGATGGTCGTCGGCGGCCCGAACCGGCGCAAGGACTTCCACCACGACCCGGGCGAGGAGATCTTCTACCAGGTCGAGGGGGACATCCTGCTGCGCACGATCCAGGACGGACGCTCGGTCGACGTGCCGATTCGCGAGGGGGAGATCTTCCTGCTGCCCGCGGAGATTCCGCATTCGCCGCAGCGGCCCGCCGCCACGATCGGCGTCGTGGTCGAGCGCCGCCGCCGCCCCGGCGAGTTCGACGGGTTTTCCTGGTACTGCGAACGATGCGGCAATCGCTTGCATATGGAGCGCGTGCCGGTCGATGACATAGGGACCGAGCTGCCGGCGATCTTCGATCGATTCTATTCCGACCTGCAACGACGCACCTGCCGATCCTGCGGCGCCGTGCTCGAAGCGCCCACGGGATGACCGCGGACGACGCAGCGGCGCTCGACGCGCGCGACCCGCTCGCACCTTTCGCGGCCGAGTTTCATCATCCCGTCGACCCGGCCGGTCGCCGGACGATCTATCTATGCGGTCACTCGCTCGGCCTGCAACCGCGGGCGGCGGCCGCCTGCATCGAGCAGGAGCTCGCGATCTGGCGGGACCGGGCGGTGCTCGGGCATCACGACGGGCCACGGGCCTGGATGCGGTACCACGAACGATTCGCGTCACCGCTCGGCGAGCTGTGCGGGGCGATGCCGACCGAGGTCGTCGCGATGAATTCGCTGACGGTGAACCTGCACCTGCTGCTCGTGAGCTTCTTCCGGCCGACGCCGGCGAGGAACCGGATACTGATCGAGCAGCCGGCGTTTCCGTCCGATCGATATGCGGTCGTCTCCCAGCTCGCGTTCCACGGCCTCGACGCATCCGCTCACCTGGTCGAGGTCGCCCCCCGGCCGGGCGAAGAGTGCCTGCGCACCGAGGATCTCCTCGCCGCGATCGAACGCAACCGTGCGCACCTCGCGCTCGTGCTCCTGCCCGGCGTGCAATACCTCACGGGCCAGTGCCTCGAGGTCGCACCGCTCGCCGCCGCCACCCGCGCGGCCGGCGCCCGGATCGGGCTCGACCTCGCGCATGCGATCGGCAATACGCCGTTGCGGCTGCACGACTGGGACGTCGACTTCGCGGTCTGGTGCAGTTACAAATACCTGAACGGCGGCCCGGGCGCGATCGGCGGCGCCTTCGTGCATGAACGGCATGCCCGGCGCGTCGATCTTCCCCGATTCGCCGGCTGGTGGGGCCACGATCCGGACACGCGTTTCGCGATGCCTGCGGATTTCACGCCCATCGCCGGCGCCGAAGGCTGGCAACTCAGCAATCCGCCGGTGCTCGCAGCCGCACCGCTCCTGGCGTCGCTCGAGATCCTGCGACGCGCGGGTCTCGCGCGTCTGCGGGAGAAGTCGCTCGCGTTGACCGGGTTCCTGCGCCGGTCGCTCGCGCAGGCGCTGCCGCGGGACAGTCTCGAGATCCTGACGCCGAGCGAGCCCGCAGCGCACGGCTGCCAGCTCAGCCTGCGGCTGCGCGCGGACAGCCGGCGCGTGGTCGAACGACTCACGGCGGCGGGCGTCGTCGCCGACTGGCGTGAACCGGACGTGCTGCGGCTCGCGCCGGCCCCGGCTTACAACTCCTTCAGCGACGTTCGACGAGCCGTGACCGCACTCGCCGCCGCGGTCCGGTCGTGAGCGGCGCGGCGCCATTGGTCACGCTGGTCGGCGCTGGACCGACCGGGGCGCTGCTCGCGATCCTGCTCCGGCGCCGCGGATTCCGGGTCGTCGTGTACGAGGCCCGACCCGATCCGCGCCGGCATCCCGAAGAATCCGGACGCTCGATCAACCTGGCTCTCGGCGCACGCGGGATCCGTGCGCTCGAGCGGGTCGAGGTCCTCGACCGGCTGCGAGCGGGCCTGGTGCGGATGCGCGGCCGTTGCGTTCATGAGCGTGGTGGCCGCATCACGTTGCAGCCGTACGGGACCCGACCGGACGAGACGATCTACTCGATCTCCCGCGCAGCGCTTGGACGCCTGCTCCTCGACGTCGCGGTCACCGAATACGGGGTCGACGTGCGCTTCGAGCACCGGCTGGAGGCGATCGACTGGCGTACCGGGCACGCCGTGATCGGCGATTCCGGCGGTCACCGGGTCGAAGTGCCGATGCGCCCGCTGATCGCCTGCGACGGCGCGGGTTCACGCGTGCGCCGATGTCTCGCGGAGACGCACCGGATCGACGCGCGCGAAGAGCCGCTCGAGCACGGCTACAAGGAACTGTCGATCCCCGCGACGGCCACCGGCGACGCGGCGCTGCTGCGTGAGGCGCTGCACATCTGGCCGCGGGGAGATCACATGCTGATTGCGTTGCCAAACGACGATGGCAGCTTCACCGCGACCCTGTTCTTGCGGCGCCATGGCTCGCCGAGCTTCGAGAGCCTGGTCGACGAACGGACGACCGCGCAGTTCTTCGACTCAGGCTTCCCGGACGTCGCGCCGCTGATGCCGCAGCGCACGGCCGAATGGCGCGAACGTCCGGTGGGGTTCCTCGGCACCGTCCGGGCGACCCCCTGGCATCATCGCGACCAGGTCGTCCTGGTGGGCGACGCCGCGCACGCGGTGGTCCCGTTCCATGGCCAGGGAATGAACTGTTGTTTCGAAGACTGCCTTGCGCTCGATGAGTGCATCGCAGCGCACCCGGATTGGGAGTCCCGGTTCGCGGCATTCTATGCGCAGCGCAAGCCGAACGCCGACGCGATCGCCGCAATGTCGCTCGAGAACTACGCGGAGATGCGGGCGAAGGTCGTGGATCCGCAATTCCAGGTGCAGAGCGCGCTCGCCCACGAGCTCGAACGCCGGCTGCCGGATCGCTTCATCCCGCGCTACTCGATGGTGATGTTCCATCCGGAGATCCCCTACCAGGTCGCCGAACGCCGCGGGCGGGTTCAGGCACGGCTCCTGGCCGCCCTCTCGGCGCACGCGTCGAGCCTCGCCGACATCGATCTCGACGCCGCGCAGCGCATCATCGAAGCGGAGCTCGTACCGCTCGCTCAAGACCTCTCGAGCGTCACGAAGGTGTAGTCGAACGTGTGGCGCTCGTCGCGGTGCCGGGTCTCGCGGAAGGATTCCCGCCACTCGGCGCCGCGCCATGCGTCGAAGACAGCATCGCCGTCGGCGATGTGCGCGTGCACGATCGTCAGGTGGATCCGCGCCGCTCGCGGGAGGAACAGCCGGAAGATCTCGGCGCCGCCGATCACCAGCAGCGGCTGCGCCGGCGGCACCGCGCGTTCCGCCTCCGCCAGGTCGTGAACCACGGTCGCGCCCGCGACCACGAGATCCGCGCGGCGCGACAGGATCAGGTTGCGTCGGTCCGGGAGCGTGCGCCCGATCGATTCGTAAGTCTTCCGGCCCATCAGCACGGTCCCGCCGACGGTGAGCGCCTTGAAGCGGCGCAGATCCTCCGGCAAACGCCACGGCAATGCGTTGTCGCGGCCGATCACGTCGTTCTCCGACACCGCGACCACGAATTCGACCGGCACGGCGCCGGCGGTCATGCTTGCCGGCACTCGGCGACGATCCATTCGGTGAACTCCCGCAGATCGTCCCGGTCGCCGTCCTCGGGACGCTGCAGGATCACGTAGCTCTCGTTCGTCCCGAGCTCGGCCTCGAACACCTTCACGAGCCCGCCGCCCGAGAACCGGTCGGCGCAGAGCCTCGCCGGGACGAGACCGACGCCGATCCCCTGCTCGGCGGCGAGCACGACCGCCGACATCGTGTCGAGTCGGACCAGCCGGTTCGGCTGGATCGACTCGATCCCGAGCCCGTGAGCCCAGCGCTCCCAGGCCTCGCGCCGCTCCTCATGGACCAGCAAGGTCTTGCCGTTCAGGTCGGCGTACCGGGTGATCGGGTGGTCGATCAGGAACGCCGGCGAACACGCGACGATGAAACTCTGCGGGAACAGCTCGTGCACCACCAGTCCTTCCCACGGTCCGGAGCCGACGACGATCGACAGGTCGGCTTCCGCCGGGTGGGTCCTCGCCGCGGCGAGGCTCGTATCGATGCGGATGTCGGTGTGTTCGTGCGCCTGCGAGAAAGACGCCAGCCGCGGCAGAAGCATCTCGTTCGCGAAGAACGGCGGGACGTTCAGACGGATGATGGTCCGTCCGTACCGCAGCTGCAGCTGCTCGGTGATCGACTCGAGCTTCGCGAAGATCTCGTTCAGATGTTCCAGGTAATGGGCGCCGGCGTCCGTGAGCTCGAGCGTACGCACTCCGCGCGCGCCGCGCTCGAACAGGGTGACCCCGAGTTGCTCCTCGAGCGCCTTGATCTGGTGACTGACCGCGGACGGCGTCACGAACAGCTCCTCGGCCGCGGCCTTGAAGCTCTTGAGCTTCGCGGCGACCTGGAACGTCTTCAGGAATTTCAGTGATGGCAGTCGCATCGACCGGTCCCTCGGCGTGCGGCGCGCGACGTTCAGCGCCGCCGCGGCTTGGCCGACGTCCGCGGCC
>JAJXYU010000371.1 GCA_021780395.1 Pseudomonadota bacterium | reverse complement strand
CTGCCGGTGCGGCCGGTGCGACCGGTGCGACCGGTGCGACCGGCGCACCCTGTGCGACCTGCACCCGGGGCGGATTCCACGCATCGAGCAGGCAATCCCAGCCGCCGGCACGCCGCTCGCGCCAGATCTCCACGCGCTCGCCCCGGAGCAGGGCCCGCGAGCCGTCGACGCGCAGCGCGTAGGCGCCATCGACGTAGGCGAGTCGACCCGAGGCGCTCAGGGTCCAGCGGGCCGGGGTCCAGCGGAACGAGTCGATCCGCTGCGCGAGCAGCCGGGTCGCAGCGCGATGCGCCGCGGCCTTGCCTTCGACCAGACCCACCCGCGGCAGCCGGGCGATCACCCGGGGATCGTAGAACGCGACCCAGGCGTCCGCGTTCGCGGCATTGACCGCGGCCGCGAGTCCCGCGTCCGCCTGCAGCAACGGGGTGGGTATCGCGCCCGCGGCGGCGGTCGCGGGCCGCGCCGCGGCGCCGGTGCCGATCGCGATGACGAGCGCGAGCGCGAGGCCGGGGCTGGTTTGGTTCATCGACGAGGGCTCCCTGGTGTTCGCGCGAGAGTACCGCGTTCCCGCGACGCGTGCAGCCCCCTGGCGATCGTCGCGAGCGACGCGGACAGCGTGTCGACGAGCTCCTCGAGCTCGGCGTCGCTCGCGTTGTAGGGCGGCGCGACGATCAGCGTGTCGCCGCGGCCCTCGCCCGCATTGCCGGCACACGGATACACGATCAGCCCGTGCTCGAACGCGTGGCGCGAGACCGCCTGCGCGACCGCGCGTTGCGGTTCGTACGGCGTCTTCGTCGCACGATCGCTCACGAGTTCGATCCCGATCAGGTACCCGCGTCCGCGCACGTCGCCGACCGCGGCGATCGGTTCGAGCCGCTCGCGCAACGCCGCGAGGAGCTGCGGTCCGCGCTCCCGCACGCGCGCGATCAGCCCGTCGCGCTCGATCAGCCGCTGGACCGCGAGCGCCGCGGCGCAGGCGGCGGTGTGCCCCGAGTAGGTGTGTCCGGTCATGAACGCGCCGTGGTTCGCGAGGATCGTCGCGCCGATCTCCCGCCGCAGGAGCGTCGCGCCGATCGGGATGTAGCCGCCGGCGAGTCCTTTCGCGACCGCCATCACGTCCGGCACGACCCCGTCGGCCTCGAGCGCGCGCCAGCTCCCGCAACGGCCGGCGCCGCACATCACCTCGTCGGCGATCAGCAGGACCCCGTGACGCCGGCAGACCGCGGCGACCGCCGCGGCATAGCCCGGTGGCGCCGGGACCGCGCCCCCGGCGGCGCCGACGACCGGTTCGAACACGAATCCGGCGACGCGCTCCGGACCGATCGATCGAATGCGCGCGTCGAGCTCGGCCGCCCAATGATCGATCCGCTCCGCCGGCGCGACGCCGACCGGCGGGCGATACGCGTTCGCGGCCGAGACGAAGGACACCTCGAGGAGGCTCCCCTCGAACGGCCGCCGCCGTTCCGCGAAACCCGACACCGACAGCGCGCCGAGCGTGTTGCCGTGGTAGGAGCGCTCTCGCGCGATGAAGTGCCGCCGCTCCGGCGCGCCGCACGCGTCGAAATACTGGAGCGCGATCTTCATCGCCGACTCGACCGCCTCGGAGCCGCTCGAGGTGTACACGACGTGCTCGAAGTCGCCACCGGCGAGCCGCAACACGAGCGCGGTCAGCTCCTCCAGCGCCTCGCTGGTGAACAGGTACCGGTACGCGCACGCGATCCGCTCGAGCTGCGCGGCGATCGCCGCGTTCACCTCGCGATTGCCGTGGCCGATGCTGAACGCGGCCGGCCCGCCGGAGCCATCGAGATAGCGCCGGCCGCGCTCGTCGATGAGATAGCTCCCCTCGCCGCGAACGATGCGCGGCAAGGCCTCGATCCCGAAGCCGACGGCCTTGGAGCTCCCCGGGGACGCTTCGCGCATCGCTCGATCTTAATCGATCGCGCGGCCTCAGCGCAGCGCGGCGGGGTGGTAGTGCACCGAGACCAGGTAGTTGCGGCCGTCCTGCGGATAATAGAGCGCGGTCTCGTAACGCCGATCGGTGAGGTTCGCGACCTTCGCCTGGATCGTCCAGTGCGTCGACGGCGAGTAGTCGAGGAGCACGTCGAGAGTCGTGTAGCCGCCGAGCCGCTGCGCGTTCGCGAAGTCGTCGAACCGCGGGCCGGACGTGAACACGCGCACCGCCGAGCGCAGCTTCCACGGCCACTCGCGCGTCAGCTCGAACTGCCCGGTCGCGCGCGCGCGCCGCGGCAGGATCTTGTCGTAGACCGGCGAGTTCGGCGTGAGATTGCGAGGATCGAGCCAGGATCCCGACAGCCGCGCGGCCCATGGCCCGTCGGTCAGGTGCACCCGCAGCTCGACGCCACGGATGCGCGCATAGTCCGTGTTCTCCGGGATGAACAACGCGTTCTCGTAACTGATGAGGTCGTGCAGGCGCGTCTGGTACGCATGCAGCGACCAGCCATTCGCCACCCCGCCCTGATCGACCCCGACCTCGATCGAGCGCGAGGTCTCCGGTCGCAGCGCCGGATTCCCGAAGTAGGGATAGTACAGATCGTTGAAGGTCGGCGCGTGGAACCCCGTGCCGTAGGAGGCCACGAGGCGCAGTTCGTGCGTGAGGTGGTAACCCCAGGCGATGCTGCCGGTCGTCTTCCCGCCGAACTGGGTGTTGTGGTCGTGACGCGCGCTCAGCGTGAACTGCTCGGCGCCGAACCGGCCCTGGTATTCGCCGAACACGCCGGTGACCCGCCGCGAGGTCACCGGGAACGCGGTGTCGCTGACGATCCCGTCGTGCACGGTGTCGCTGCCGACCGTGAGGATCTGCCGGGCGGCGAGCGTCCAGTCCGCCTGGAGCGACGCGCTGTTGCGGATCGTGTCGAACAGGTTCCCCGGTGGCTCGACGAAGTCGAGCGTGTCGATCTCGTCGTCCCGCGACTGCCCGGCCTGCGCGGTCAGGCGCAGCGCCTTCACCGGCGACCAGTGCGCGGTCAGCGCCTCGACCTGCTCGGCGAAGCTCTGATGGTTCGTGTAGGAGCCCGCGTACCGCTCGCCGCCCTGGGAGCGCAGGAACAGCGCGTCGACGTCGAAGGTCTGCGACGGCCGGTACCCGAGGTGCGCCGAGGTCCCGACGTTGTGGAACCCGTCGGGACGCGTGTCGTACACGTAGCAACCCCCGCCCGGCGAGGACGGCGAGACGTACGGCGCCCCGGTGCAGTTCGGGTAGCCGTTGCTCGTCAGGTTGCTCCCCGACACGCCGTAGGTCCACGGTCCCTCGGCGACGTCGAGGCTCGCGCCGATCGAGCTCGTCGCGTGCGAACCCGCGGCCGCGTCCGCATGCAGCGTGACGCCGTCGTGCGTCGGCCGCCGCGTGAAGATCTGGATCACCCCACCGATCGCCTCGGAGCCGTACAGGCTCGACAGCGGACCGCGCACGATCTCGACGCGATCGATCTGGTCGACCGGCAGGTACTGGAACGCGGTCGTGCCGAGCGTCGCCGAGCCGACGCGCACGCCGTCGATCATCACCAGCACCTGGTCGGAGTTCGTGCCCCGCAGGAACACCGAGGACGCCTTGCCGAGACCGCCGTTGTTGCTGACCTCGACCCCGGCGAGCCCCTGGAACAGGTCCTGCACCGACAGCACCTGCTGCGCCTCGATCTGCCGGCGCGTGAGCACCGTCGTCGACGCGAGCGTGTCGTGCAAGGGCACCGCGGTGCGCGTCGCGGTCACGGTGATCTGGCTCAGCGAATCATCGGTCGTCGCGGAATCGGACGTCGACGCGGCGACCGCGGCATGAAACGAAAGAATCAAGAACGCGGCGCAGACGACGTCGCTACGAGAACGAATCCCCACCCTGCTCTCCCCTGTGCACCCGCCGTGCACGATCGGACGATTGACACCGGGCAACGCGAATGGGGGGAGAGGAACGCATGCGGTCGACGCCGACGACGGCGCTTCCGCACCGCCGCCCACCGCAACGCATGCCGCTACGTCGTCGGGCCGGTCTCCGGACTCGCGAGTGGAATCGTTCCTGCCGGATCGTCTTCCCGTGCGCAGCGCACAGTGACCTGTCGGATCGGGCTCGACTCGCTTACCGTTGCGGGGGCAGTACCGGAATGGCCTCGACGGCGTCACCGGTTTCCCGTTTCACCCGGCCGTGTGACCACGGCCGAGCACCTGACAACCCCGACAGTGTGCCGAAATCCGCGCGTGATGGTCAAGCGTGCCGCGGCGCACATCCCGACGGTCGCGGAATGAGAGGTGCGTCCCGGGGAGCGCGGGCACGCTCTGCTAGCGTTCGATTCGTTCGACGGATTTCGGACGGTCCCTGACGGTCATGGCGGGTACGGACAACTGGAAGTTCTCGCGATCGGCGCTGCCGCGATCGCTCGCCGATCTTCCCGCGGGCGAAGCGGCGATCGCGCTCGGATATTGCCTCGCGGCGCTCGCGGTCGGGCGATTCACCCACCGCGTGAGCGGCGTCGCGCTGCTCGGCCCCGCCGATGCGATCGCGGCCGCGGCGCTGCTGCGACTCCCCCGGCCGAACTGGCCGCGTGCGCTCGCGCTGATCTTCGCGGCCGCCGGGCTCGCCGACGCGCTGTGCGGCGCACCCGGGATCCCGGCCGCGCTCGGCGGCGCCGTGACGCGGACGCTCGACGTCGCATTGATGGCCGGCTCGGTAAGACTGATCGGCCGTTACGAGTTTCCCCGGGTCTCGCTGACCCAGGCATCGATCGCGACGATCCTGTTCGGCGTGCTCGCGCCCGGACTCGCCGCGGTCGCCGGCAGCGCCGTCGACCGTCTGGTCGGCCCGGGCGCGCCCTTTGCCGAGGATCTGCGACTCGGCTGGTCGTCGGCCTCGCTCGGCGCATGCCTGTTCTCGGCCCCGATCCTGCTCTCGAGCCGCGCGGCGTGGCAGCGGCTGCTGCGGCCGCGATACCTCGCGGTGAACCTGCTGCTGCTGTCGAGCTACGTGCTCGGCGTGTATCTCGCGATGCGCTTCGTGGCCTTGCCGTTCGTGCTGATCGGCATGGGATTGATGATCGCCGCGTATCCGCTCGGTGGCTTCGGCACCTCGCTGCTGAGCGCGGCCTGCGGCATCACGATGATCGCGCTGTGGACCGCGGGCATTCGTCCGACGTCGCTCCTCGCCGTCCCGTCGGTCACCTCGCTCGCGGGGTTCCCGGTGATCGGCCTGTTCACGGCCCTGTTGCCGCCGATCGCGGTCGGCATCGGGACCGACGAGCGCCGCGCGATCGCACGCGCGCTGCGCGCGAGCGAACGGCGGTTCCGCGATTCGATCGAGCACTCCCCGATCGGGATGCTGATCGTCGACCTCGACGGCCTGTGGACGTATGCGAACGCAGCGCTGCAGCGGATGCTCGGCTATACCGAGGAAGAGCTGCGCGCGATGCCGTTCGGCGGCCCCTCCGACCCGCAGGACCGGGGCGACAGCGTGGATCGGCGCCGCCGCCTGCTGAACGGGGAGTACACGTCCTACGAGGTCGAGCGGCGCTTTCGCCACAAGGACGGCCACTGGGTGTGGACCCACTCGGCGGTCTCGCTGGTGCGCGACGAGGACGGTGGGCCGCGCCACCTCGTCGTGCAGATCGAGAGCATCGAGGACCGTCGTCGTGCGGAGGCGAGATTCGCGGAAGAGCGCCAGCGGCTGAAGGTGACCTTGTCGAAGATCGCCGACGCGGTCGTCACGACCGATCCGCAGACGCGGATCACCTATTTGAACGACTCGGCCGCGGCGCTGATGGGGCTCGACGCCGATTACGCGGTCAATCGCCGGCTCGACGAGGTGATCCACCTGACCGACGCCGCAACCGGCCGTCGCGCGCCGAACCTGCTCGCCCGCTGCCTGATCCACGGCAGGACCTGCCAGCGGGAGGTGCCGGCGTTGTTGCACCGGCCGGACGGCTCGGTGATGCACATCGTCGACGTGATCTCGCCGGTGATCGACGCGGACGGCGTCGTCGCCGGCACGGTGATCCTGTTCCGCGACGCCTCGCGCGACGTCGAGCGATCGAAGGATCTGCACTTCCGCGCGACCCACGACCCCTTGACCGGCCTCGCGAATCGCACCTTGTTCAACGAGCGCCTGCGCGAGACCTTCGCGCAATCGGCGCACCTGTCGACACCGGCGGTGCTGATCGCGATCGATCTCGACCGGTTCAAGGCGGTCAACGATTCCGGCGGACACGCCGCGGGCGATGCGCTGCTGCGCCGGGTCGCGGACCTGCTGCGCGCGCACGTGCGCGCCGCCGACACGGTCGCGCGGCTCGGCGGCGACGAGTTCGCGGTGATCCTGCCGAATTGCCCGATGGAGGTGGCGGAGACGATCGCGCGGGATCTGGCGCGGGAGTTGAATCCGCTCGCGGCGGACTGGGACGGCGTGGCCTACGAGATCGGCGCGAGTCTCGGCGTCGCGAGCCGTCGCGACGACATGCGCAGCGTCGACGACTGGCTGGCGACCGCGGATGAGGCTTGTTACATTGCGAAGCGCGACGGTCGCGGCCGGGTCTCCATGGCCGGACCGACGATCTACGCGGAGGGGGCGCAACGCACGCTCGCCGCCGCGATCGCGGCGACGCACCGCTAGCCCCGGAGGCCGGCGTGCGATCCCGCCGGATCGCGCGCGACGGGGTGCGCCGAGGGGAGCGATGTCGATCGAAGCAGGCGGATGTTTCTGCGCGGCGGTGCGCTATCGCGTGGACGGCGCGCCGACGGCGTCGGCGATCTGCCATTGCCGCAGCTGCCGCCAGGCGAGCGGCGCGGCCGCGGTCGCGTGGCTGACCGTCCCGCTCGCGAATTTCCACTGGACCCACGGCACGCCGCGCACCCACCGATCCTCGCCGGGCGTCGAGCGCACGTTCTGCGAGCGTTGCGGCACCCCGCTCACCTATGCGCGCGACACGCTGCCCGGCACGATCGACGTGACCACCGCCTCGCTCGACGACCCCGCGCGATTCCCGCCGACGCGGGAAGTGTGGGTCGCCGAGAAGCTTCCCTGGCAGCGGCTCGACCCCTCGCTCGCGCACCGGACCGCCGAGGGCGATTGACGTGTCGCCGATGCCGGCCGAGGACCGCGAGACCCTCGAGCGCCTGCTGGGCGAGACCGGCGCCGGCGACGCGCAGGCGTTCCGCACGCTCTACCGCCTCACGTCGGCACGGCTCTTCGGCGTGTGCCTGCGCATGCTGCGCGATCGCAGCGAGGCGGAGGAAGTCCTGCAGGAAACCTACGCGACCGTGTGGCGCCGCGCCGCGAGCTTCGATCCCACGCTCGCCGCGCCGCAGACCTGGCTCGTCACGCTCGCCCGCAACAAGGCGATCGATCGCCTCCGGCAGCGGCGCGAGGCCACCCTCGACGACGCCACCGTCCTCGAGGGCGTGGTCGACGAGCGGCCCGGACCCTCGGCGGAGGCGGAGGCGCAGGACGGCTACCGCCGGCTGCACGACTGCCTCGACGCGCTCGACCCGAAGCACGCGAACTCGGTCCGTGAAGCTTTTTTCTCCGGTGCGACGTATATGGAACTGGCGGCAGGCCTGCGGGTGCCGCTCGGAACGATGAAGAGCTGGATCCGCCGCGCGCTGATCCAGCTGCGCAGCTGCCTCGAGACAGGATGATGCCGTTGGAGCCCGACGATCGAGAAGTCCGCTACGCCGAGTACGTGCTCGGTGTCCTCGACGCCCGCGAGCGCGCGGCCGTCGAGCGCGAATCGGCGGAGCGCCCGGCTGCGGCGGCGGCGATCGCGGCGTGGTCGCAGCGCCTGGCACCGCTCGCTGCGGAGATCGCGCCGGTCGAGCCACCCGAACGCGTCTGGGATGCGATTCGCCGCCGCCTGCGGCTCGACGAGCGGACCGGCGTCGCGCCGCGCACGGGGTTGTGGGAGAACCTGCGATTCTGGCACTGGCTCGGCCTCGGATCGGCGGGCCTCGCGGCGACCGCGGCGGTGGTGCTGCTCACGCTGCTGCTGCAGCGCCCGACCCCACCCCCGATCCCGTACATGGCCGCGACGATCGTGCAACCGGACCACCGGATCGGCTGGACCGCGACGATGGACATCGCCCAGTCGCGCATGATCGTGATTCCCGGGGTTCCGCAGCGCTCGAGCCCCGGACACGCGCCCGAACTCTGGCTCGTCCCCCAGACGGGTCGACCGATCCCGGTCGGGATGATCTCGGATTCCGCAGCCGTGACGATCGCCCTGTCGCCGTCGCTGGTCGCCCGCCTGGGGCCGACCGCGACGCTCGCGGTCTCGATCGAGCCGGTCGGCGGATCGCCGACCGGCCGGCCGACCGGACCGGTGATCGGCACCGGCGCGATCGGGGCCGCGACCACGGCCGCCTCCCGCCCCGCCTGACCCGCCGCGGTCCGCGCCCGAGCGGGGGCGCGCCGTGCATCCGTCCGCCCGGTCGCTTCGTATAAGCCGTCATCGAAGCGACGAGGGACCCCGTGATGATCGACGTCGAACCGCTCGCGACGACCGCGATGCGCGAATCCGCTCGAGACCGTTGGCGCGCGTTGCGACGCTGGATCGATACCGGCGGCGCGCAGGACGCGCTCGACCCGGCGCGTGCCGATCGGATCGACTGGCTGCGGGCCGCACCGTTCGTCGCGCTGCACCTCGGGTGCTTCGGGGTGATCTGGACCGGGGTCTCGCCGACGGCGCTCGCGGTCGCGGCCGCCGCGTACGCGCTGCGGATGTTCGCGATCACCGCGTTCTACCACCGCGGCTTCTCCCACCGGACGTTTCGCGCCGCGCGGCCGATCCAGTTCGCGTTCGCGGCGCTCGGCGCGAGCAGCGTGCAGCGCGGCCCGCTGTGGTGGGCCGCGCACCACCGCAACCACCACCGTCACGCCGACACGCCGGTCGATCCGCATTCGCCGCGCGTGCACGGCTTCCTGTGGAGCCACGTCGGCTGGTTCCTGACGCCGCGCGGGTTCCGCACCGACCTCACGCGGGTGCCGGACCTCGCGCGCTATCCGGAGCTGCGCTGGCTCGACCGCTACGACACCGCGATCCCGGTGCTGTTCGCGGCCTCGATGGTCGCGCTCGGCGCATGGCTGCGGCACGTCGACCCCGCGCTGCACACGAGCGGCGCGCAACTGCTGGTCTGGGGGTTCTTCGTCTCCACGGTCGTGCTGTTCCACGCGACCGTGACGATCAACTCGCTCGCGCATCGCTTCGGGTCGCGCCGGTTCGACACCCGCGACGACAGCCGCAACAATCTCTGGCTCGCGTTGCTCACCTTCGGCGAGGGCTGGCACAACAATCACCATCACTTCCCCGGCACCGCGCGCCAGGGGTTCCTGTGGTGGGAGATCGACCTGACCTGGTACGGTCTGCGGCTGCTCGCGGCACTCGGCCTGGTGCGGGACCTGCGGCCGCTCCCGGCGCGCGTGCTCGCGCGGGCGAGGCCCTGAGCCATGCGCGTCGCGGTGATCGGCGCCGGGATCTCGGGGCTCGCGTCGGCGTGGCGGCTGTCGCGCACGCACGAGGTCACGCTGTTCGAGGCGAACGACTATCTCGGCGGACATACCCACACGCACGAGATCGAGCTGCAGGGACGGCACTACGCAGTCGACTCCGGCTTCATCGTGTTCAGCCCGCGCCACTACCCGCTGTTCACCGAGTTCCTTCGCGAGCTCGGCGTCGCCTCGCAACCGACGACGATGAGCTTCTCGGTGCACGCCGAGGCGAGCGGGCTCGAGTACAACGCGACCCGCCTGGACACGCTGTTCTGCCAGCGACGCAACCTCCTGTCGCCACGCTTCCTCGGCATGGTGCGCGACCTGCTGCGCTTCTATCGCGAGGCTCCGGCGCTCCTCGAGCGCGAGGACCGCGGCCCGACCCTCGGCGAGTACCTCGCGGCGCACCGCTACGGCGCCGCTTTTCGCGACGATCACCTCGTACCGATGGCCTCGGCGCTGTGGTCCTCCCCGCCGACGCAGATCCTCGATTTCCCGGCACGCTACCTCGTGCAGTTCATGCACAACCACCAGATGCTCGATCTCACCGGGCGCCCCGAATGGCGCGTGGTGCGCGGCGGCTCGGCGAGCTACGTGCGCGCGCTGCGCGAGCACTGGCGGGTGCGCGAGCGGTCGCGCTGCGCGGTGCGTAGCGTCCGCCGCGGCGCCGACGGCGTGCTCGTGACGCACGCGCAGGGACAGGAGCGCTTCGACCACGCGGTGCTCGCCTGTCACGCCGACCAGGCGCTCGCGCTGCTCGCCGATGCGAGCGGGGCCGAGCGCGAGATCCTCGGTGCGATCCGTTACCAGCCGAACGAGGCGGTCCTGCACACCGATCCGTCGGTGCTGCCGCGCGCCCGCAAGGCCTGGGCGGCGTGGAACGCGTTCGTGCCGCGCGCGTCCGGCGCGCCGTGCACGGTGAGCTACTGCATGAACCTGCTGCAGACGCTCGATGCGCCCGAGCCGCTCGTCGTGACCCTGAACCGCCGCGAGGCGATCGATCCCCGGCGGATCCTGCGCACGGCCGTGTACCAGCACCCGGTGTACACGCAGGCCGCGGTCGAGGCGCAACGCCGCCGCGCCGAGATCCAGGGCGTGAACCGCACCTGGTTCGCGGGCGCCTACTGGGGCTGGGGCTTCCACGAGGACGGGATGCGCAGCGCCGTCGACGTCGCGCACGCGCTCGGTGCCCGGCCGGGCGAGCCGCGGATCACGGCGGCCGCATGACCGAGGCCGCCTTCGCGAGCGCCGTGTACGAGGGGCGCGTGCAGCATCGCCGGGACGTCCCCCGGCCGCACCGCTTCGCGGTCCGGATCGCTCAGCTCTACCTCGATCTCGACGAGATCGACCACGTGTTCGCCGGCCGTCGTCTGTGGTCGGTCGACCGGCACAATCTCGCCGAATTCCGTCGCAGCGACTACCTGGGGCCGGCGACGCGGCCGCTGAAGGCGGCGGTCCTGGACCTCGTCGAGCAACGCACCGGGCGGCGGCCGGACGGACCGGTCCGGTTGCTGACGCACCTGCGCTACGCCGGCTACGTGTTCAACCCGGTGAGCTTCTACTACTGTTACGACGCCGATCGGCGCACGCTGCGCGCGATCGTCGCCGAGATCACCAACACGCCCTGGCGGGAGCGGCACGCCTACGTGCTGCCACTCGAC
>JAJXYU010000228.1 GCA_021780395.1 Pseudomonadota bacterium | reverse complement strand
TGAAGACCTTGATCGACCAGAAGCTGGTGACGGTCCGGCGGGAGAGTCTCTGGCTCGAGGTGGAGATCAACACGGACATCCTGTTTCCGAGCGGCTCGGACGCGTTCTCGCCGGCGGCACTGCCAATCCTGCGGACGCTCGCGCGCGCGTTGAAGCCGCTGCCGAATCCGATCCGCGTGGAGGGGCACACCGACGACCGGCCGATCCACACCGCGCAGTTCCCGTCCAACTGGGAGCTGTCGGCGGGTCGCGCCGCGAGCGTCGTGCACGAATTCACCCGCGACGGCGTCGATCCGATGCGTCTGGAGATCGTGGGCTTCGGCCAGTACCATCCTATCGCGTCGAATGCGACCGCCGCCGGTCGCAACGAGAACCGGCGGGTGTCGATCCTGATCCTCGAGGATTCCGGGCCGGCGGTCGCGGGTTTGAGCCCCCGCGAACGCGACGTGATGCTCTGGAATACGGTCACGCCGAATGCCGCGATGCCCGCTGACCGCGCCGGTGCCGTGAACCGCTTGCCGGAGAAGGTGTCGCTGGCGGGGCCGCGCACGGTGCCGCCGCCCACGGGCGGCGGTCCGCGGTGAGGCGGTCGCGAAGCCGATGTCGATGACGATGCCCGGCGTCGGCGCGTACGGGGCGTTCGCCGGTGCCGCGGTCGGGACCCTTGCGTTGGCGCTCAACGCGGTGTTGTCACGGATCGTGCGTGCACAGACCCGGCGACTGGCCGAGCGCGACGCGACGATCGAGGAAATGCGTCGACGGCTCGACGCGATGACGGCCGCGCAAACGAGGCTTGCGACCCGGCTGCAGCGGCTCGAGGGCGAGCAGAGCCGGCTCGCCGAGCGGATCGTCGTCGCCGAGAGCGGTGGCGGCCGGCATCTCGACGAGGCGATCGAGTCGGCGCGTCGGGGTGCTTCCGCCGACGTGCTGGCCGAGACCTTCGGCTTGAGCCGGGGCGAGGCGAGCCTGATCGCCAGTCTGCACGGACGCCAGGACGATTGAGATCGCGAGGATCGCGGAACCAACCCAGGCTCCGGCGATCGAATCGCTACATCCGGCCCCCTCGTACGGGCCGCGAACCGCAACCGAAGGAGAGTGTCGCACCATGGACTATCAGACCGCCGAGAACCAGGCGATCCAGTTGCAGAACCAGGCGGATCAGGTCGCGCAGGGGATCAAGGGGCTGGCCGACAAGCTGCAGAGCAAGGTCACGGACCCGGCGCTCGCGCGGGAGCTGGTGCTCGATCTGCGCGAGGCGGCGCTCGCGGTGCAGAAGCAGAACCAGACGACGACCGCGCTGATCGAGCAGATGGCGCAGTACATCCACGCGCTCGAGAGCCACGTCGCCGCTATGCCGCAGGCGACGATGCAGCCGCGCGGTTGGAGCGCCCAGCCCTACGCGTCGAGCGGTGGCGGCGGCTTCATGGGCAACGTGATGTCGGGGCTGGGGATGGGCGCCGGGTTCGGTCTCGCGAGCGACCTCGTCGGGAGCCTGTTCAACGCGCTGTAGCGGCGCGTGCCGCCGGGTGGGCGTGCCGCGAGCGGTGGCCTCAGCCGGCGAGCGCCTGCGCGCGCTTCGCATCGAACGCGCGCGAGTCGACCTTGAGATAGGCGAGGCGCTCGTCGGCGACGACCGCGACGTCGGCGACACCGGCGACCGTCCGGAGGCGCTCGCCGAGCGCGCGCTCGTCGATCGATCCGGTGCCGGCGATGCGCAGGATCCGCATCGTCAGGTGGCTCGGCCGCTTCATCGTCGCGGCGACCAGCAACCACACGAGCGCGATCGCCGCGGAGCCTAGGAAAACTCCGGCCGAATGGGCGATCTGATGGATCCAGCCGCCGGCGACTCCCCCGAAGAAGATCCCGAGGAACTGCGAACTCGAGTAGATGCCGGTCGCGGTGCCCTTCGCGGCCGGTGGCGCCGTCTTGGTGATCAGCGACGGCAGGCTCGCCTCGAGGACGTTGAACGCGGCGAAGAACAGCGTGACCGCGACCAGCAGCGAGGCGATGCTGTGGTCGGCGCGCAGCAGCAGGAGCTGGCTCACCACGATCGCGCCGACCGCGCCGACGAACACCTCCTTTATGCGCCGCCGCTTCTCGGCGACCACGATCGCCGGGATCATCACCGCGACCGACACGAGCAGCACCGGCAGGTACACGATCCATTGATCCTGGCCGTCGACGCGCAGCTGCGCGTGGAGCAAGCCGGGGATCACGAGAAAGCTCGCGGTGAGGATTGCGTGCAGCGAAAAAATCCCGAAATCGAACCGCAACAGCTCGCGGTTTCGCAGCACCGATCCGATCATCGCGGGCACGGTCTCGGCGTCGCGGCGCAGGTGCGAGTCGCTCGGCGTCGGGACCACGAACAGCACCACCGCGATGCCGACCAGCGACAGCACCACCATCAACCAGAAGATGCCGGGGACGCCGGCGAACCCGGCGACGAGCGGACCGGCGACCAGCGCGATCATGAACGACAGGCCGATCGTGATCCCGACCGTTGCCATCGCCTTCGTCCGGTTCTCCTCCCGGGTGAGATCCGCGACCAGCGCGAGGATCACCGCGCCGACCGCGCCGGCCCCCTGCAGCACCCGGCCCAGCACCACGCCGTCGATCGTCGTCGCGCGAGCGGCGACCGCGCTGCCGGCCGCGAACATCAGCAGCCCGACCACGATCATCGGCTTGCGGCCGACCCGATCCGACAGCACGCCGAACGGGATCTGCAGCAGCCCCTGGCTCAGCCCGTAGATCCCGAGTGCGAGGCCGATGGTGTACGGCGTCGCGCCGATGAGTCCGTGCGCGTATGCGGCGAACACCGGATAGATCATGAACAAGCCGAGCAGCCGCAGGGA